>NZ_JAKUEH010000009.1:0-197249 GCF_022662815.1 Bacillus cereus group sp. BfR-BA-01492 | reverse complement strand
TGGAGCTTTTGACGTAGAGGCGTTCTTTGCCTCGCAGGAAGAAGCGAAATGACCGACTGTTCTAGCCGCCGGAGCTAGATATATTTAAAAGCCGAGGCGGCTCGCTCAGAACAGGAGGACATTGGAGCTTTTGACGTAGAGGCGTTCTTTGCCTCGCAGGAAGAAGCGAAATGACCGACTGTTCTAGCCGCCGGAGCTAGATATATTTAAAAGCCGAGGCGGCTCGCTCAGAATCGCCTCAAAAAAAGAGATCAAATCTGATCTCTTTTTTGTTTTTTTTGGAAAAACAAATGGTAATTGAAATTATATCGGCGATTCGACCTAAAATATCGACGCATCTTGCAATTTATCGGCGATTCGACCTAAAATATCGGCGCATCTTGCAATTTATCGGCGATTCGACACAACTTATCGACCGCTCGACAAATAATGACACCTTTTCCTCACCGCAATATGTAGAATCAAACAGAGATCTCTGTTTGATTCTACGCCATTGTTTACGATAACCAATCTAATTTGCGAATCCCTAACTTATTAACAGGTAATCGAAAAAATTCATAAAAATGCTTCATAAATTGCTCTGAACGGTTCATATCGTGTAAAATGTCCTCTAAGCGATCCCTGTATACACTTTTATGCTCTTCATTATCTGTTTGATAGTAACTTTCTACTGTTTCAAAATATTGGAGCGGAAACAGTAAACGTGCAAATAATAAACGCCATCCAAAAGAAGATAACGAATAATTTCGTTCATACTCGGAAATAAATTGAACAATTAGTCGTTCCGAATCTTTCTTTTTCTCTGTTATTATAGAGCGCATCCATTCTGCTATATCTCTAGTTGGATGATCATATACCCAGTCAATAGGAATTTTTAACCGATTCGTTTGTTGCCATAATAAAGGTGTAAATCTTTCTTGGCAAATCGTTGCGGAATCAGAAAGCTGTGGTGTATCATCTATCTCTGTATCAACAACATATTGAATAGCATTTTCAGCAATTCCTAAATAATAAGGGAATGATTCAATAAACAATTGATCAAATACGTCTGAAGGATGATTCATAACCTGTGATTGCCAAAAACGCTCTAATTGATCAAGTCTCTTTTCCCATAGCGATTTCCATTCACCAATGCGGCTTAATTTATCAATTTCCTCTGGGAAAAAGGCACCGCGTTTATGGAATAATGAAAGTTCACTTCCCAATGGAGCAGCATGTCGTTCAAGCAAGCGTATACCTTTTAATAAACAATAATTTTTTTCTTCTATTTCACTTACATAGTAACCGTGTATCGTTGGAACGAAAGTTGCAACAGTAATATCCCCTTGCTGGTTCATATAATCACTGAGCTTTTTCATTTCAACAAGTACTTCCTCTTCCATATTTCCAATCGGAAGAAGTACATAAATTTTATTGCGAATCCAAAAACTTTTATAGGGGCCAAGGGGAATTAATTCTTTGACATGCATTTGATAATGCTCATAAATATGCTGAATCATCATAGTCGCCACCTATGTTTTTTCTATATATATATGAGCTTGTGCTCGCCTTTCATTCCTATGCACATGATAAAGCTAAGAAACGTATACAAATAATAAAAAGAAAAAAAGGTGATAAACATGAAAGAATCAAATCAACTACAAGAAAAAGCATTCCAACTTTTACAAGAGCGCGGTGTAACAATCGATGACATTGCTGAACTCGTTCACTTTCTTCAAAAAAAATACCATCCTAATTTAGAGATGGCAGAATGTCGTTACAATGTAGAACGTGTATTATCGAAACGTGAAGTTCAAAATGCCCTTATTACAGGAATTGAATTAGATATCCTTGCTGAAAAAGGTCTGTTAAGTGAACCGTTGCAAGATATTGTAAAGCGCGATGAAGGATTATACGGAATTGATGAAGTAATCGCACTTTCTATCGTGAACGTCTATGGCTCTATTGGCTTCACAAATTTTGGATATATCGATAAATTAAAACCAGGTATTTTAGAATACTTAAATGATAAATCAACTGGAAAAGTTAATACATTTCTTGATGATATCGTTGGCGGAATCGCTGCCGCTGCTTCAAGTCGTTTGGCACACCGAGCTGAGCATGCAGAGTAAAGGAAAAGAACCTCCCTTCTAGTTCAAGATAGAAGGAGGTTCTTTTTTTAATTTACATATATTTCAAGGTATTATATACTCCTTGTAAAAAGGGGTGGATTGAAATGACTCATAAACAAGCCTTTTCTTTGTTTTCCCTACTGCTTGCATTCATTAGTAGCACTCTATTTTTTCTATGTTTTGTATGAACACTGCGTCTCACCCCATCATTAGAAACAACTATAATTACATGTAGTGTTCTATCCATTGTTTTAGCATTCATTGGTGAAAGAGGGTTTGTTCGTACAGTAGCTAGAGCATGTTCTATCGCCATACTATCTTACCATGATTTTCTTCGGTTATATTATCCATCTAATTTGGACTGGACCATAAGCAGGAACTTCTTTTCTCTGCTTATGAATACAACTTGCTGTTTAAATCCAACATTCTTATATAACATAATGGCCCTTTCATTAAACGCTGCAACACTTAAGCGAATTTTTTGCGGCTGAAATGCATGAATAGCAAACTGTATTCCAGCCTGAAAAAATTCTTTCCCTCTTCCTTGCCCCGTTAATTCTGGCTTCATACCCAGACCAATATCTATTACACCTTCTCCCCCATATAAATTAGCCTCTCTTCCCCCTGGCACTTGTGCACTTTCTCCAAAGCAAAAATAACCAATGAGCTCGCCATTCTCATTACAACATCCATAATATGTACCATTTAGTAGCTCTTTCATTGTTTCTTCCTCTTCCGAAAAATCGTATAACGAATATGGTTCCTCATATTTCCATCTACCAATTTCTCTTGCTTCTGTTTTTGTTAGTTTGTGTATATTCATTTTCTCCTCCTCCCAATACGCTAATCATGTATATTCTATATTTGTTATGAAATCCATTTTTACTGTAAGGAAAAATGGATATAAAATCATTCACATCCACAAAATTTCTGCATTAAAAAGTAAAAAACAGGCAACCATTTCGTTACCTGCCCCTCATTACATTTTCTCAATCCACTCCGTCAAGTTATGCACAACATGCGTTGGTTGCACTTCATAATCTTTTAATTTTTCCACAGTTGTGACTCCAGTGTGGACAAGAAGCGTATCCATACCAGCATTTATTCCTGCTAATATGTCGGTATCATAGTTATCCCCAACCATGATTGCCTCTTCCTTCGTCACAGCAAGTACTTTCAAGGCTTGTTCCATAATAATGGATTCTGGTTTCCCAATAAAGATTGGATCTACACCTGTGGATACTGCTACAACAGATGTTAGTGAACCGTTCCCAGGTAGTAACCCGCGCTCAGTCGGAATGGCAATGTCTCCGTTTGTGGAAATAAACGTTGCGCCATTACGTACAGCAAGACATGCTTTTGCCAATTTTTCATATGTGATGTCGCGGTCTAATCCAACAACGACAAAGTCAGGACTTTCATCCACAAGCTTAAACCCTTTTTCCACAAGTGCATCATGTAAGCCTTCTTCTCCAATCATATACACAGTGGCATCTTGTTTACGTTCATAAATAAAGTTCGCTGTCGCCATACTCGTTGTAAATACTTGCTCTGGTTCAGCTGGAATATCGAAACGAACAAGTTTTTCAGCAACTTGCTTCGGTTTTCGCGTTGAATTATTCGTTACGAATAAATATGGGATACCATGCTCTTGTAATGCTTTTACAAAGTCACTTGCTTCTTCAATTTGTTCTTCACCGCGATACATCGTACCATCTAAGTCAATTAAATAACCTTTATACATCTATTCTGTCTCTCCTTTTATCATAGCGTCCATACCTTTCTTATATTAACCTCTTTTCCAAAAGAAAAAAACGCTTTACTCTAAAGCGTCTCATTACGTTTATTTTTTCTCTTGAATTCGATAAGAGCAATTGCAGTCCCCATCACACATATTGGTTAATATCTTTACATCTGCTTCAGAAAACAATTGTTTGTACATATCTTTTTCATCTTCACATAGCTGTGGAAATTTTTCTGCAATGGCCATCAATGGACAATTTTGTTTTTTCAAGATAAACGATTGTTCATCTTCTTGTTCCACTTGTACCATATAACCATTTTTCTCTTGAATTGCAGCTACTTCTTGCAATTTATATGCCAAACTCCCTTTTCCATCCACTCGTTTTTGAAGATGCTCTTTCATTCTGTTTGTTCGTGCTTTTAACACTTGCCGAAGTAGCTCTTCATTGCCACTGCTCGCTAAATCTTTCAGCATATCGATTGCAAATTGCTTATATTCTTTCGGAAATGTATCTTCTCCTTTTTGACTAAGACCGTATAAATATGTCGGTCGTCCAACATGTTGTCTTACCATTTTGGAATCAATCAGTTGCTCTTTCTCTAGTTTACTTAAATGTCGACGTACTGCCATTTCCGTAATTTCCAATGACTCTGCTAACTCCGCAACGGTGTGCTCCCCGTTGATTTTTAAAAGCTGTACAATTTCTTCTTTTGTTGTACGCGTTTCCCCCATTTCTCTTTCTCACCCTTCTCCCTTGTTTCTCACTATGATAACCATGATAATATCCCTAAAAAGTAGGGATATTATCTACCCATTTATTCTGCAACAAATGCAGATACAGGTCCTAATTCCTTTTCTAAATAACGGCGAATATTCGCAGGGTATGTTTGTACGAATGCAATCTGTCTTTGAATTGTTTCATATAATTTTTTATGATTCATTTCAATATAATCTTGCATAAGCATTTTTCGAAGAAGAATCACTTCTTTCAGTCCTTCTCCTTCCGCTCCGCTTATTACTTTTTCATCCATTAAAATATCAATAATATCTTCATAACTTCCTGGATCACGCATAATAAATCCATCAATCATTGCGTTACCAACATCTAATATACAGTCAATGATAAGATGAGACATGCGTTCTAACGCATAATATTCAAAATTTGTTTCATATTTTTTTTTCTCTTGAAATGTATCTACAACTTGTTCTAAACACGTTAACATTTTCTCAATCTTTTTTCTATCTACAAAGTACATAAAAGGTCACCTACCTGGAAATTAAAGCATTTACATTTTAATTGTAACCTTTTCTTCTGAAAAAATCGACAATTTTTCGAATTCACCTTTTCCCTGTAATTTGTTATAGTTATAATTGTATGATTTTTGAAATTGGAGGAATGTCACCTTGGAACGTGAACTCGCATTAGAAATTGTCCGTGTAACAGAAGCCGCAGCATTAGCATCCGCACAATGGATGGGACGCGGAAAAAAAAATGAAGCAGATGATGCAGCAACTACTGCTATGCGTAATATGTTTGATTCAGTAAACATGGCAGGTACTGTTGTAATTGGTGAAGGAGAGCTTGATGAAGCACCAATGTTATATATTGGTGAAAAATTAGGAACAGGAAACGGTCCAGAAGTAGATATTGCCGTTGACCCATTAGAAGGTACAAATATCGTTGCAAAAGGCCTTGCAAATGCAATGGCAGTTATTGCAATTGCAGATAAAGGAAATCTTCTTCATGCTCCAGATATGTACATGGAAAAGATCGCGGTTGGTCCAAACGCAGCTGGTAAAATTAGCTTAGATGATCCAATTGAAAAAACAATTGAAATTGTAGCAGAAGCAAACAATAAAAAAATTCGTGACCTAACGGTTATCGTCCAAGAACGGGAACGTCATCAAGATATTATTGATCGTGTGCGTGCAAAAGGAGCACGTGTAAAATTATTTGGTGATGGTGACGTTGGTGCCTCTATCGCTACCGCTTTACCAGGAACAGGAATCGACTTATTTGTCGGTATTGGAGGCGCTCCAGAAGGTGTTATCTCTGCAGCCGCATTAAAGTGTCTTGGCGGAGAAATGCAAGCGCGCTTAGTACCAATGAATGAGGAAGAGGAAATGCGTTGCCGTAAAATGGGCCTAGAAGATCCTCGTCAACTTCTTATGTTAGAAGATTTAGTATCTGGCGATGATGCAATTTTCTCAGCAACAGGTGTATCTGCTGGCGAGTTATTAGATGGTGTAAAATTCCTCGGCGGTGATTTAGCAGAAACATATTCTATCGTTATGCGTTATAAAACAAGAACGGTACGCTTTATTAAAACACATCACCATTTAGACCATAAGCCTCATTTAAACTTAGATATTTAAAAAGGAGCGTGCATGCACAGTATGGAAGAACGTTTCTTTCTGTACGACGATACAGTCGCTACAAAAACTCGTTTCGTTAGCTTTATGGGAGAAAACGAACGCCATGATTTAGCGCTTTTATACTCCGATCGTCATTATGGCAAAACAATTGTCCTTGATATGCAACGTAATAAATTCGCTATCATTGGAACTGACGATTTAAACGAACCCGGCTACTTAGAGCATGCTTTTTCTGTCTCTGAAGAAATTGCCGAAGAACTGCGCTCATTCTTATTTGAACTGATTTAATATTATGGCACCAGCTACTTTAGTGGCTGGTGTTTTTTGAATTGCCGGCCCATTATGTATGTATGAACAAAGCTATTTCTATCCAAAGGATGTCTACTACACATGCCAACATTTACTTTGTAATGGTCAGCAATTGAATAGCATCAGTCTCAAAAAAGCCACCCGCTTTTTCTGCCGCATCCGTACGATTCATTCCTTGTTTTATCAAATATAAAGCTTCATTTATTTTTTCTTTATCGTTTTTTAGTCTCCCAGTATATTTCTCACATTTCTTTACTGCCATAATCCCTTCTTTTGTCCGTTCAGAAGTTAAATCTCGTTCAAACTGAGCAAGCCATGCCTCTTTTAGACGTTTCAAGTTTGCTCCTTTACGAGAAATAAGTTCAGCAACCTCAATTAAAATAACTATTAAAACAACGTAAATTTTCTCTTTATATGTAAAAATCAATTCTTTTACTCACAAAATTTAGTAATTAAAAGAAAGATAGGAGTTACCTTTTATTTCAACTGAATTTTTCACGTTTTAAGCTTATGAAATCAACAATATTCAAACTATCCACCATCATTTTTTTCACAATAAAGGAAAAATAAACCTTCTAAAACTCTAAATATTTTGTTAATATATTAATGTAAGAACAATAAGAATATATTAGAAAAGGTGATTTTTTTGAAGTTTGGGAAAATGGGATTAGTGGTTGCAGCAAGTTTGAGTCTTTTCGCTTTATCTGCGTGTGGAAAATCTGCAAAAGAAACAGTTGTTTCTTCCACAGAAAGCATTTTAAATGCAAAACAAATGGAATCAAGCGGTTCCGTTTCTTTTAAATTTGATTCTAATGCGAAAGATATGAAACCAGAAGATAAAGCGGCAATGGATATGTTAAAAAACGTATCAATTACAGTTGATTCAAAAACAGATAAAGATGCAAAAAAAGATGAAATAACAATTGGTGCAAATATTAAAACAGATGCAATGAAAATGGATATATCGATTCCAATGTTTATGGATGAAGGGAAAAAGGCTTTATATGTAAAAGCGAATAATGTAAAATCGCTTTTACAATTAGCTGGCATTCCTGGTGATAGTTTTTCTACTCTAGAAGGAAAAGTTATCAAAATGGATATGAAAGATTTAGGAGAAGTAGATACAAAAGAATCTATGGAAATCCAGGCGAAAGTACAAAAAGCGTTATTAGATGCAATCAAATCGCTTCCTGAAGACAAATTTACAAAAGAAAACGATGTATATACTGTGAAATTAGCAGGTAAAGATTTAAAAACAGTGATTGAAAAGGTATTTGATGAAATGTCTAAAATGAAAAACTTCACTGGAACAAAACAAGAAATTGAAGACTTTAAGAAAGAATTGAAAGATGGAAACCTTGGTAAATCTTCTGTTTCTTTAACTTATACAATGGATGGAAACACAATTAAAAAACAGGATGCAGTAATTCATATCGAAGCAAAAAACCCTAAAGATAAAAATGAAACAATTAAATTTGATGTGAATATTCATTCCAATATCAAATCTATCGATAAACCAATCAAATTCACATTCGATACTTCTGAAAAGAACATTGTTCCAATGGATGAGCTGCAAAAAATGATTAATAAATTTATGAATCAATCTATGATGAATGACGGAATGGATGGCGGGGAAATAACTCCTCAATTAGCTCCAACAGAACCTGCAGCATAAAAAAGCTCCCTTAAGGAGCATAGCCATCAAGTTAACAAAAGTAAGGAAATACATTTTTTACCTGAAGACGAAATAAAAAATATAGCAATCAAATTTTATAAATGCACAAAAAAGAAATCCTCTTACTTCTATCGTAAGAGGATTTCTTTTTATTTCTTCACTTTTCGCAATACAAAGTATGCACAACCAAAGTTACAATATTCGTATAGGTACTCCGATACTGTGCTAATTTTCGTATCATATGTCGCACGTTGGTTACTATCATCAAAAAAGCCGCGCAATCTCAGTTGATCGTACCCCCAGTCACCAACGATATAATCATATTTATTTAAAATTTCTGCATAGCGCTCTTTAAATGCTTCTTCACGAAAACCGTCACGATAGTCTTTAATTACTTCGTATTGAACATTATTAATGCTCACCGTAGCATGAATCTCTTGCTTTTGCTCCATCATTAACTTCCTTTCTAAGCATTCTTCTTTTTATCGTATCACAAAGGCTTACAACCAACAATTTCAAATACAAAAAATTGAAAAGTAGTAAATGCTATAAAGAAGGAGGTGATACATTATGAAAAAACAAATGATTCTTTCGTTTCTCACCCTTTCTTTATTTGCAGGATGCCAAGTAGCAAATAAGGCCGAAATGGAACGTGAGGAAGGAAGCCGTATCCTTGTTTCCGATAAAAATGACATGTATCATTCAGAAAATACAAATACGAGACTTACAAGGGTTGGATATTCTTCGAAACAAAAGCATGAAGTATCCAATAATCAGGTGGGTAGTATAAACCGAGAGAAAGTCGCTGAAATGATTACAAGTATGACTGTGAAACTTCCCGACGTAACAAATGCTGCTACACTTGTAACTGACGATGAAGTATTCGTTGTATATCGTGCAAATACAAATAATCATAAGCTTGTGACAGATCAAGTATACCGAACAGCTTTGTCCGTCGTTCCTCGCTATTATAAAGCATATGTCTCAACAGACCAAAAGTTGATTTCTCAAATTCAAGGACTTCAATCTGGTCAATTAAACGATACCGAATATGAACAAAGTATTACTATGTTAAAGCGTGAAATGAGCAAAAATCCACATTTAAACAATACGCAAAATGAGACGTTACATGATATGATTAAAAAGTAAAAATAGAGGACGCCTATCTTTAGGCATCCTCTATTTTTCTTCTTTTTAATGACGATCTGCATATATTGCCATAGCATCGCACATAAACTGAGCCAAACCTTTTCCAAACTGATCAATGTTTTTCGTAAAACGTTCATCATCCACATACATTTGCCCTAAACCTTTAAACGCCTCTAATGAATAATGGCCAAAGCTTTGTAAATAATCATACCATTCTTGCATTGCTTCTTGTGCTTCTTTTGAATCGGGCGCATGATGCCGAAGAGTAGCAAGCTTTCGGTATATATGATTCAACTCTTCTTGCTTTTCTTTAGACATACTAGCAGCCGCTTTATTCGCCTTATCAACTGCTTCGTCTCCCCATCGTTCTCGCGCTTCTTGTTCATATGGGTTATGACTGAAATCAAATCCTTCAAACTTCTCTTTATTCGTCATTTGAATCTCTCCTTTTGCATGTTTTATTGTTTTATCAATCGTCGCAATCATCTTATCTAACCGCTCACGTTTCTCAAGCAGCATTTTCCGGTGTACCTGAAGTGCCTCCTCACGATTAAATGACGGACTCATGATAATTTCCTTAATCTTCTTTAAAGGGAAGCCAAGCTCTTTAAAAAATAAAATTTGCTGCAATGTTTCTAAATTTTGATTGGAATATAGGCGATATCCTGATTCTGTTACCTCATCTGGAATTAATAGTCCAATCTCATCATAATGATGGAGCGTGCGCACACTAATACCAACTAAATCGGCTACTTCTTTTACTCTCATTAATCTTGCCTCCCTTAGCTTCTACAATAAAGTATCACGCAACGTGAGAGTCAACCAGAAATTCCTCTTTTTTATGTTAAAAATGGAGACTACTCCACATTCCAGAAAAATTCAGGCATAATATAAATGTATATATATTAGAAAGCGGTGAAATTTATGGTTTCAAATGCTGTCATTACAAGCATCATTATTCAACTTGTTCTTTCGATTTTCGTGCCTATTATTACTTTTATCTATTTACGAAAAAAATATCGTATAAACTGGAAAGTAGTTGGGATAGGTATTCTCGTCTTTATCGGATTCGCTCAAATTCTTGAAACACCTCTTCATGTATTCATGCTAGGAAATCCGACAACTTCTAAAATATTAGAAAATCCATTTCTATATGCACTCTATGGTGGACTTGCCGCTGGTATCTTTGAAGAAGTAGGACGCTTTATCGCCTTCTTTTTCCTATTAAAGAAATACCAAGAATATAAAGACGGCTTTGCCTACGGAATCGGTCATGGGGGGATTGAATCCATCTTAATTGGAGGACTTGCTGGGCTGCAAGCTCTTATTTTTGCTACTTCTATTAATAATGGTAGCTTTGCACAACTCATTGAAAAAACACCTCAACTGAGTCAAGTACAAGATGCCTTACTTTCTGCTCCTTCGTATCTATATTTACTCGGCGGGGTAGAAAGAATCATGGCACTCGTTCTACAAATTTCCTTTACAATGCTTGTGTTGTATGGTGTAAAACAAAAAAAATATATTTTCGTCGTATATGCTGTACTGTTTCATGCACTCGTTGATTTCTTTGCAGCCCTTTATCAAAAACAAGTGCTGAATATATTTGTTACAGAAAGTATTTTCTTTATTTTTACTATTTTTGCATTCATTCTAATTCGAAAAATGAAAGAAAAACTGACAATAGAACCTTCAAAAAGCTAAGCGAAAAAATGCTTAGCTTTTTTTGAATAGAGGAATTTTTCTTCCATTTGTCGAAGTTATGTAGCGTCAACTTGAAAAGTGAGGGATGAAATTTGAAGAAGTTAATTGTAATCCGGCACTGCTCTGCAACAGGACAAAATCGTGATGCAACGCTCACAATTGAAGGCGAAAAGCAATCATCTGCCCTTGCCGAATTTCTTATGACAAGTCGCTTACAAATCGATTCCATTATTTCGAGTCCTTTTAAAAGAGCGATTCAGTCCATTACACCGTTTGCATCACTAGCAAACCTACAAATTGAGCAAGATGAACGCTTAGCCGAACGTATACTGAGTAATAGGCCCATGGAAGATT
This sequence comes from Bacillus cereus group sp. BfR-BA-01492, assembly GCF_022662815.1. Lineage (NCBI taxonomy): Bacteria > Bacillati > Bacillota > Bacilli > Caryophanales > Bacillaceae > Bacillus > Bacillus cereus group sp. BfR-BA-01492. Next base: position 185,827 of record NZ_JAKUEH010000009.1, on the reverse strand, counting down.
GGCTACAGAAATTAGAATATACTTTTACAAATATAGATATCGCCTTCTTAGGCGGAGAGTCAACAAAACAAGCGATGGAACGTGTAGCTTCATTAATCAAGCATGTTTTAGAAAAAGAGCATCAAGTAACGATACTTGTTACACATGGAAATCTGCTAACGCTTATTCTAAAGTACTTTCATCATCAGATTGGCTTTCAAGAATGGAAAAACATAAGCAACCCTGATGTTTATGAAATTACAATTTCTGAACAACCGACAATCCACAGACTGTGGAAACAATAGTATATAACATAGTACTCACAAAAAACATCCCTTTCAAATTCATTCAGTTGACATCACGAGAAGATGCTTAAACATGCTCATTATTGTTTTACAACATGTATGAAAAATGAGATGAACTTGTAACAAACATAGGAAGGGGTATCACAAAGTATGTATGAAGAAGTAATATCTTTACTACATAAAACAAACGCTTCTTACGAAAAGTTTGAACATGAGCCAGTTCTCGATTACGAAACAGATCGAGTTGTTCGCGAGCGCCTTGGTTTGCAAGGGGCTCCAAGCAAAAGCCTATTTTTAAAATCAAAATCTAATTCTTATTATGTATTCTTCACAATAGAAGGAACTCGTCTAGATCAAAACAAAATGAAAGCAATAACCGGACAACATCTCTCTCTTTGTTCACCAGATGAACTAAGAGAACAAACTGGATGTATTCCTGGATGCGTCGCTCCTTTTGGCTATTCGAAGGATGTAACAATTATTGTGGATCGCTCTGTCTATAACTATGATAAAATTTTAATATCACCAGGTGTTCCAGACTTTACAATTGAATTATCCACAGAAGAATTAAAGAAAATTTTATCCACATGTCAAAATACTGTTTTAGAATACAAAAAAGAGAGCTAATCATTTGCTCTCCTTTTTGTATTATTTTGCTTCTACTGTATTCTCTTTTGCAGAGCGAACTTGCTCATCTGCATGGTAAGAAGAACGTACAAGTGGACCAGCTTCACAGTGACTGAATCCTTTGCTAAGCGCAATCTCTTTCAGCTCTGCAAATTCAGCCGGTGTGTAATATCGAATAACTGGTAAGTGTTTCTTAGATGGTTGCAGATATTGCCCAAGCGTTAAAATATCCACATTGTTCGCACGTAAATCGTCCATTGCTTCAAGTAAATCTTCTCTTGTTTCTCCTAACCCCACCATAATACTCGATTTAGTTGGAATATCAGGTTGCATTTCTTTTGCACGACGTAAAAATTCTAAGGAACGATCATATTTTGCTCTTGCGCGAACTCGGTCAGATAATCGACGTACCGTTTCAATGTTATGGTTTAAAATATCTGGTTTTGCATCCATTAACATTCTTAAATTCTCTTCTACCCCACCCATATCAGATGGTAACACTTCAATCGATGTAAATGGATTTTTGCGGCGGACTGCGCGCACTGTTTCAGCAAAAACAGCAGCTCCTCCGTCCTTTAAATCATCGCGTGCAACCGCTGTTATAACAACGTGTTTTAATCCCATTTGTACAACAGAATCCGCTACGCGTTCTGGCTCTTGTAAATCAAGCTCTGTTGGTAAGCCTGTTTTAACCGCACAGAAGCGGCAAGCACGTGTACAAACTGCACCTAAAATCATAAATGTTGCTGTTTTTCTTACTGCCCAACATTCATGAATGTTCGGACATTTTGCCTCTTCACAAACTGTATGAAGCTGCTTAGAACGCATCATTTTCTTTAAGCCTGTATAGTTTTCATTTGTATTTAACTTAATTTTCAACCATTCGGGCTTGCGCTTATATTCTGTTTGTTTTGTCATGTTATCAACTCCGCACAATATGAAATAGTTTACCGTGTTCGCTTCTTTCAATGTAACATATCTATTTTAACGTATGAAAGCGATTTGCTCAAATGAAGATTGCAAGATTTTTTACCAATGATTTACTATAATGAAATATTCCGTATATCTAACACTAAAGAGAGTGATGTTGTGAAAGGAGTCTATTTCATGCTTCGAAAAATTTCTCTCTTACTTTCGATTTTCTTTCTTCTTCAGCAAGGCATTGCTTATGGTGAAGAGAAACAAAGCATATATGATAAACGGATGGAACTCTACAAAGAGACTGAGCAATCCTTGGGTGTTCCGTGGTATTATCTAGCTGCCATCGATCAATATGAACGTAATATACGAAGCGTTAGGCGTGATATTCCGAAAAAACCTGATGCGATTATTTCTATTTATTTCAAGCCAGAAATATGGTCGGGGCCTGCTAATCCTGCTCCTCATGATACTCTACCTTATACTATTTCTTTATTTGCTGGAATCGGTTTAGATGGTAATCAAGATGGACGAGCAGATGCAAATCATGACCGTGATTTGTTGCACACAATAGCAACAATTATAACAAAACAAGGAACTTCTGAAGACCATATAAAAATTATGCTTTGGGAATATTATAGACGTGCCAAGACCGTGGAGTTAATTACGGAATATGCTCGAATTTATAAACATTATGGACGCATAAATTTAGAAGGAAATGCCTTCCCGCTTCCCATTCACAGCGATCATAGCTACCGCAGTACTTTTGGTGCGGGACGAAGCTTTGGCGGAAGACGGATTCATGAAGGAACTGATATTTTCGCAAGACATGGCGTCCCGGTGCGATCGACTTGTTACGGCATTATTGAAACAAAAGGCTGGAATCGTCTTGGTGGATGGCGTATTGGAATACGCGACCTGTATAATAACTATCATTATTACGCTCATTTAGGTGGATTTTCAAAAGACATACAGCTTGGTCAAATTGTAGAACCTGGCACAGTTCTTGGCTTCGTTGGAAATACAGGATATGGGCCACCCGGCACAGCTGGTAAATTTCCTCCTCATTTACACTTTGGGCTATATAAAGATAATGGTTACACGGAATGGGCTTTTGATCCATATATGCACTTAAGCTTATGGGAACGAAAAGAACGCGCTAGCTTAAAGAAATGACCGTGGCGAATTGCCACGGTTATTTCTTTCTATCTAGTTGCCACTTGAATCATACTGAGACAACTCAAAATGATATTCATTCCATTAATCATCCGTTTTCTTTTTATCAGGTATTACAATCCCGCCATTTCCATAATAAGCTGGTACTTCTCCTTGGACAATTCGCGTTGCAATTGGAATATCTTGCTTCACTGTAATATCTTTCGTTCGAAATGGGATAATAACTTGTAACGTTACCTCTACCTCCATCATAATTTTAATAGCTGTATTATTAATTCCTTGCGGTTCGATTTTTTGCTTAATATCTGTGCTAACATGCCCAATCGTTGTAAAATCAATTGGAATATCGGGTCCTATATTTCCAAGAAGTGCATTATCTGTTATGCGTCCGAGCGGAACGGACATCGATACTCCGCTCTCTTCTGGAAGGCCGAGCGCTTTCATATTCCCATTTTCCACCTGATGTAAATACTTTTCTATGTATGCCGTTGTGGATGTTAAAATCTCATTTACTTGTTTCGTATTTAAATCAATTGTGGATACTTTTCCATTCTTATCATTTTGTACCTTCATTAATGAATCCACATTAAATCCTTCATTTATACGATCTTTTACCGCCTTTGTCATTACTACTGTTGCCATTTTATGCGTTTGTGTTTCTCCATACTTTATAAGTGTTGGCTGTATACTTTTATTCACAATCCACAATCCTTGAAATGTCAACAATAAAAAAATAATAAATGAGATAAGTAGTACATGGCGAAAAGGAAGCGGTCCACGTCTAAACCGCGAATTCTTCGGACGAAATGTGCGCATAAGAAACCCTCCTTCTTATATTATTTCTATGCAAGAAAGAGGGACGATATATACTTATATCATTTTTAATAGTGCATCTTTTCCAATTGTTCCTGCTGTAATGCCTAATTTCTCTGCCTCAGCTGTTACCGATTCCAGCGGGGCTTCAAGCAGTTGTTCCATTGTTCTAACACCAACTGCACGACCAGCAACAATCCCGCGGTCTTTTAATTTCTCATTTAATAAACCGACATCTAATGCCCCGCACATAATGTATCCTTTATCGCTCATAATAGCTAGCAAATTTGTCTTTGGTAGCTTTACGCTAACTCCTATAAACGTATATTGATCAATAATAATAGGCTCTATACTCACCATCATTCACCCACTCCTCTCTTTCTTATCTGTATGAGGAGAGAGAAATGTGTGTTACAGGTTAACTAGCCTATCGTTTGATTAAACGATGTAGAAGTTATCAACATATTTGCTAACACATCTCTAAGCAGTTCTGGCATATAGTATTGTTTATGAGAAATTGTGGATAGTTCTGGGTATAAGTAACCAAATGTGTACATATCAATTGTCCCTACCGTATAGATACGATCTAATTCGATTGATTCGCCGTTAATTAATATATCCTCAATCAAAATTTTATTCCCAGGAACCGTATCAAATATCACCTCTAGTCCATCATAAACCATCTTCCCCATTACTTTCCCACGAAAACCAAATCCCTTTACTTCAAGCTGTTCCATATTCGGACGACGCGCTTTTAAAATAACTTCCTTTAATGTTTTCCCCGGTACTCGTAATGCACATGGATTAATCGGATGTGGACAAATTCGGTGAATATCTCCGCGCGTTACAATTCCTGCTTCTAGTCCTTCCAATAATACTCCGGCATTTACCATTCCAATTTCTGCCCCGCACCATTTTCGTAACGCATTTGCTAACATATGAGAAAATGCTGTTTCTTTAAACCAATCTATTGGCAGCGACTCTTTTAATTGGACAACAGGCTCTTCCATAATATGTGTACATTCTGCCTGCAACAGCTCGATTGTGGATAATGGTTTACTATACGCGCTTAAACGCTCTGTTTTAATCGCTCTACCGTCTTTTTTCAATAATCGTTTTGTTTCCTTATCTACAGTAAGTTGTACATGTCCAACATAATGTCCCCACTTCTCACAGCAACAAAGCAACGTTCCATTTACGAGCATGCCACGCTCAAATAAATGATGTGTATGCGCTCCTAAAATAACATCTATATCATAATTATTTGCCATATATTCATCAGCATGTTTCCCAAGATGCGAAAGGACAACCGTAATATGCGCTTTATCTTTTACTTCATCTAAGATCGCTTCTAAATGTATCATCGGCTCTTCAATATGCCATCCTAACATGTTATAAAACTCTGGATAGGCTACCGTTAAACCGATAAAAGCAATGGTAATGCCATCTGTAGTTGTATGAAGTTTATACGGCTGTGCCCAATTAGGACGCACGCCCTCTTTTTCAAATAAATTCGCTACAAGCACTTCAAATTCAGCATCATCGTATAGATCGTCTAAATGCTCCTTCGCTAGTGTAATTCCTTCATTATTTCCAATCGTGACATAATCATATAGCGCTTCATTTAATAACTGCGTATTCCCGCGCCCATTTGTCGCTTCTGTAATACTATGAAAACGATCCACGTGATCGCCGATATCTAACGTAAAAACAGACTCTCCAGCTTCTTGTCTTCGCTTTTTCTCTTCTAATACAAACCGAGAAATTTGAGGCCAATTTTCAAAATGGCTATGTATATCGTTTGTATGATAAAGGTGGATGATTGTTTCTTTCTTTCTATTCAGAGAAAAAACCTCCTCTCAAATCCTTACTGCCTTTTACGCTACGCGTATACAATAATCCTGTAAATACTTTTCGCCCTTTCTTGCTATTTTACATTGTACTCTCATTAAAGGAAAAAGCAAAAGATTCCCCTTTTCATATAAAGTGAAACTTTAATCAGTGGGGGTTTTCTTCATCCCCCACTGATTATGAGCCCTCACCAATCGGGCTGTTACGGGCAGCCCTACTCCCACCTATCTTCCTTGCTTCTCTCTGCATCTTGAGGTGGGAGTCTTACTGCCCTAAAATAGCGGGATAAAATTTATTTTTAAACCGAAATGATTATAAATGACTCCGCTCCAAAAAATCAGAAAAATCGTTGCATTTTTAATATAAAAAATATATATTGTATATAAAGTATATATACAATATGAATACTAAGAGGGATTTGCATGCAAATAATTATTTCAAATAATAGTAAGGAACCGATTTACGAACAAATTACGAATCAAATAAAATCACTCATTTTAAATGGTGATTTAAAGGAGGGAATGACACTCCCCTCCATGCGCCAGCTCGCTAAAGATTTACAAGTCAGTATTATTACAACGAAAAGAGCGTATGAAGAGTTAGAAAAAGCAGGCTTTATTTATTCAATTGTAGGGAAAGGATCTTTTGTTGCTGAACAAAATTTAGACGTAGTACGTGAGAAAAAATTAAAAGTGATTGAAGAACAATTATTAGCTGTTGTTGCGAATAGTAAAGAAATTGGTGTACCTTTAGCCGAGCTTCATGAATTATTAACTATTTTATATGAGGAGTAAAAGAGATGGAAAATATAGTAGAACTACGAGATGTTCATAAAACTTTTCAAGGCTTTTCGATCAAACAATTAAATTTACAAATCAAAAAGGGGTTTGTAACAGGTTTCATCGGTTCAAATGGTGCAGGAAAATCAACAGTCATTAAAATGATGATGAACTTATTAAAACCAGATGCAGGTGAAGTGAAAATATTTGGCTTAGACTACGCATCGCATGAAAAGGAAATTAAAGAGCGTATCGGCTTTGTTTTTGATAGTAATGTATTTTATGAGGGATTAAATCTAAAGGATATTAAGCGAATCGTCGCACCCGCTTATAACAATTGGGATGAAATACAATTTAAACGCTATGTAGAGCGGTTCGAATTGCCGATGAATAAACCGATTAAAACATTTTCAAAAGGAATGCAAATGAAAGTTTCATTAGCCCTTGCGCTATCGCATCATGCCGAGTTGATTATTATGGATGAGCCAACAGCAGGATTAGACCCTATATTTAGACGTGAGTTACTTGATCTACTGCACGAATTAATGCTGGATGGCAATCGCACCATTTTCTTCTCTACACATATTACGACAGATTTAGATCGCATCGCTGATTTTATCGCTTTTTTAAAAAACGGACAATTACTCTTCAATCAGTCGATTCATGAAATCGAGGAAAATTATGCTCTCGTAAAAGGCAGTACAGATTTATTAGACCGCGATACAGAAAAAGCTTTTATACATGTTCACCATGCCCCGACTGGCTTTGAGGCATTAACAAATAATGTTGCCGAAGTGGAAGGGATTTTTGGAAATGAGGTTTTGATTGAACGTGCTTCATTAGAAGATATTATGTATTACTCGAAAGGAGTAGGGCACCATGCTTAATTTAATTAAACGCGATTTCATTTTACAGAAGAAGCAATTACTCATGTATTTAGGTCTCATTATCTTTTTTATTGTGATGAACAAGCACCCTATTTTAACATTTACGATTGCAAGTATTTTAATCCCATTTAGTACGCCTGCCTACGATGCAAAGACAGAAACAAATATTTTATTAAATTCTTTACCCTATACACGCAAGGAAATTGTCGCTTCACGTTATATTGGAACAATCATTCACATGTTGTTAGCAGTTGTTGTAACGAGCGCAATGCTTATTATCTTTCAAAAGTCATTTACTGTAGAACATATTGTAATGAGCAATGCATTATTTTTACTATTTTCAGCCTTTACATTTCCACTATTTTATCTATTTAAACAAGAGCGTATGTTCTTAATTATTATAGTCTCATTTTTAGTATTAACTGCTTTTGGTCCAGGTGCCATACAATTTCTTGCAATAGAGTTTAGTACTGTTACCAATGCTCTTTTCAGCTTATCTATCCCTACTTTGTATGCCATAGCTACGATTAGTACCGCATGTATTTATCTCATTTCATGGAGTGTATCGTTATTTATTTATCAACGTAAAGTGTTTTAATTCAAAATTTCTCGCATTATATAACGAAGTGAAATTTGAATATATTGGTAAATTTATAAAAAGGTTCTCTACATAGGGAGAACCTTTTTTCTTATCGCTTATTCGACTTAATAAAACGCATAAAAATTTCCATATACAGGACTGCTAGAGTGATTTGTAACTTTCATGACGTAGATTCCACGTGAAACATTATAAAAATATAGTTTTCCTTGTTCTTTCGTATACGTACCCGTTAATGTTTTTGCATGAGATTTTCCGAGCGGACTAAGTGGAACTAATTCATATGTCACTTTAGCCTCACTTCCATCCCCAGTATATTGCATCGCTCCAATAGTTACATCATTTACTGGATGATCGAACAAAAATAAATCGTTCATCCCAGGCATCCATTGATACGATTTTCCCTGTTCAAGAGAAAAACTAAAATTCTCTGATGTTTCTTTTGCGAACGTCGTGTTTCCTCCCATAAACATAAAAACAAATAGAAAACTCATAATAACTCCTAAAACCTTTTTCATAGCTACTCATTTCCCCTTTCTTCTTGTTTTATTGATAACTACCTACAATACATTCTATCTTTCGCTCTAAATCGCCTTCTATTTTTATAATATTTAACATTTTATACAAATAATAACTTTTTCTAAAATATAGTAAAAATTCAGATATTAATATTTAAAATAGAATATTGATGATATCCCTATAAGAGGCAAAAATTCTTACTACATATAAAAAAGCGCCCTGCCAAGCAGGACGCTCTTACTTTTAAATTAACCGATAGAACCTTCCATCTCGAACTTGATGAGACGGTTCATTTCTACTGCGTATTCCATTGGAAGTTCGCGAGTGAATGGCTCGATGAAGCCCATTACGATCATTTCTGTTGCTTCTTGCTCAGAAATACCGCGGCTCATTAAATAGAATAATTGTTCTTCTGATACTTTTGATACTTTCGCTTCGTGCTCAAGTGAAACGTAATCGTTTTTGATTTCGTTGTAAGGAATTGTATCAGATGTAGATTGGTTATCCATAATTAATGTATCACACTCGATGTTAGAGCGAGAGTTTTTCGCTTTCGGTCCGAAGTGTACGATACCACGGTATGTTACTTTACCACCATGTTTTGCAATCGATTTAGATACGATTGTTGAAGATGTGTTTGGTGCTAAGTGAATCATTTTCGCACCAGCATCTTGGTGTTGGCCTTTACCAGCAATCGCGATAGATAATGTTAAACCGCGTGCACCTTCACCTTTTAAAATAACAGCTGGGTATTTCATCGTTAATTTAGAACCGATGTTACCGTCAATCCATTCCATCGTTGCGTTTTCTTCACAAACCGCACGTTTTGTAACGAGATTGTATACGTTATTTGCCCAGTTTTGAATTGTTGTATAACGGCAATATGCATCTTTCTTAATGATGATTTCTACTACCGCACTGTGAAGTGAGTTAGTCGTGTAAACAGGAGCTGTACATCCTTCAACGTAGTGTACGTGTGCACCTTCATCTACGATAATAAGCGTACGCTCGAATTGTCCCATATTTTCAGAGTTAATACGGAAATACGCTTGAAGTGGTGTATCTACTTTTACACCTTTTGGAACGTAGATAAATGATCCACCAGACCAAACTGCAGAGTTCAATGCTGCAAATTTGTTGTCAGTTGGCGGAATTACTTTTCCGAAATGCTCACGGAAAATATCTTCGTTTTCTTTTAATGCGCTATCTGTATCTTTGAAGACAATTCCTAGTGCTTCTAGGTCTTCTTTCATGTTGTGATATACAACTTCAGATTCATACTGCGCTGATACACCCGCTAAATATTTTTGCTCAGCTTCTGGAATACCTAATTTATCAAATGTTGCTTTAATTTCATCAGGTACTTCATCCCAAGACTTCTCAGATTTCTCAGATGGTTTTACGTAATACGTAATTTCATCGAAATCTAAATCATTTAAGTCGCCGCCCCATTGTGGCATTGGCATTTCATAGAACTTATCCAGTGCTTTTAAACGGAAGTCTAACATCCACTGTGGTTCTTCTTTCATATGTGAAATCTCTTCTACGATTTCTTTTGTTAAACCGCGACCTGCACGGAAAATCGAAACGTCTTTATCCTTGAAACCATATTTGTAATCGCCGATATCTGGCATTTGTTTCGCCATGTTGGTATGTCCCTCCTTAGATAACTCCGTCTTTAGGAACTTCTCACATTACTTTTCTTCGTTTAAGCCTTTTTCTAACGCTTTCCAAGCTAATGTTGCACATTTAATACGCGCTGGAAACTTGCATACACCTTGTAATGCTTCAATATCTCCTAAATCTACGCTGTCATCATACTCTTTTCCTAGCATCATGTCAGAGAAAATTTTCGAAAGCTTAAGTGCCTCTTCAATTTTCTTTCCTTTTACCGCTTGCGTCATCATCGAAGCTGAAGACATTGAAATGGAACATCCTTCCCCCTCAAACTTCGCTTCTTTCACGATTCCCTCTTCTACTTTCATCGTAAGTTGAATACGATCGCCGCAAGTTGGGTTGTTTAAGTTAACTGTAACACTATCTTCTAACACGCCATGGTTACGTGGATTCTTATAATGATCCATAATAACTTGACGATATAACGTATCTAAATTATTAAAAGACATTTGTGAAATACTCCTTTGTTTTCGTTAGCGCTTCAACAAATGTATCAATTTCTTCTTTTGTATTATATAAATAGAAGCTTGCACGTGCTGTAGAAGAAGCTTTTAACCACTTCATAAGCGGTTGTGCACAGTGATGTCCTGCGCGAACCGCAATGCCTTCTACATCTAATACTGTCGCAACATCGTGTGGATGTACTTCATCAATATTAAATGTAACAAGACCAGCGCGATGCTTTGGACCATAAATTGTAACGCCATCTACTTCTGATAGTCTTTCTAAAGCGTACTGCGCTAATTCATGTTCATGCTTTTCAATATTATCAAGACCGATTTCTTCTAGGAAATCAATTGCTGCTCCAAGTCCGATTGCATTACCGATAATCGGTGTACCGGCTTCAAACTTCCACGGAAGCTCTTTCCATGTAGAATCTTGTAAATCTACAAAATCAATCATTTCACCGCCAAATTCAATTGGCTCCATATTTTCTAGCAATTCCTTCTTACCGTATAATACACCGATACCTGTAGGCCCGCACATTTTATGAGCGGATAACGCATAGAAATCGCAGTTTAAATCTTGTACATCTACTTTCATATGAGGTGTACTTTGTGCACCGTCAACGACCATAATGGCACCGTTTTGATGAGCGATTTCTGCAATTTCTTTTACAGGGTTAATCGTTCCAAGTACGTTTGATACATACATGATAGAAACAATTTTCGTATTTGGTGTAATGGTTTGACGGGCATCTTCAATAGAGATTGTTCCATCTGGCTGAAGCGGAAGATATTTTAACGTTGCCCCTGTTTTCTTCGCAACTTGTTGCCACGGAATAATGTTACTATGGTGCTCCATGTAAGAGATGACGATTTCATCGCCTTCTTTTACATTTTCACGGCCATAGCTTGCTGCTACTGTATTTAATGCAGTTGTCGTTCCGCGTGTGAAAATAATTTCTTCCATTGATTTCGCATTAATAAACTTGCGAACTTTCTCACGTGCACCTTCATACGCATCGGTAGCTTTTGTACCGAGCGTATGAACACCGCGATGCACGTTAGAATTATATTCTTTATAATAACGTTCTAACGTTTCAATCACTTGAATTGGTTTTTGAGAAGTTGCTGCACTATCGAAATAAACAAGTTGTTTGCCGTTCACTTTTTGATCAAGAATTGGAAACTGTTTGCGTATTTCATGAATATTCATTAGCGAACTTTCCTTTCGATTACCTCAACAAGCTGTGCTTTTACTCCTTCAATTGGAAGCTCATTTACTACAGGTGCTAAGAATCCATGGATGACTAAGCGCTCCGCTTCTTTCTTCGGAATACCACGACTCATCAAGTAGTATAGTTGTACTGGATCTACGCGGCCAACAGAAGCTGCGTGACCTGCCATTACATCATCTTCGTCAATTAAAAGAATTGGGTTTGCATCACCGCGTGCTTTTTCATTTAACATAAGAACGCGAGAAGATTGTTGCGCATTTGATTTAGATGCACCGTGTTCAATCTTACCAATTCCGTTAAAGATAGAAGTTGCGCTATCCTTTTGTACACCGTGTTTTAAAATATAACCTTCAGAGTGTTTACCAAAATGAACAACTTTTGTTGTAAAGTTTTGTGTTTGATTGCCGCGACCAATTGTTACTGTTTTTGTATCAGCAAATGATCCGTCACCCATTAAATTCGTTACGTTCTCTGAAATTGTATCACCGTCGTTCATAAGACCTAATGCCCATTCAATACGAGCATCGCGTCCTACAACACCGCGACGATTTACATACGTTGTTACATCTTTCGCTAATAGGTCCACCGCACCAAATTTCACCTGTGCACCTTGTTCTACGATTACTTCTGCTACGATATTTGCAATACCAGTAACATTTTCATTTGCTACATAGTTTTCCACGTAAGTTGCAGAACTGTTTTCATCAGCTACGAATAATACATGGTTATATAAGTTTGCTTCTTCGCCATCTACTAAGAATACTGCTTGAAGTGGTGTTTCAAGTACAACATTTTTCGGAACATATACAAATGCCCCGCCATTGATTAATGCTGCGTGAAGTGCTGTTAAACGATGCTCATCCACTTTCACGCCATCTTTCATTAAGTACTTTTGTACTAATTCAGCATGCTCAGTTGCAGCCGTTACGATATCTGTAAAAATAACACCTTTTTCTTTTGCTTCATCCGCTAAAGAAACAAATGCTTTTGTGCCAGTGCGTCCCACTAGTACGTTATTATTTTCATCAATTAAGTTTTTCACTGCTTCTGGAAGTTCCGCTAAAGAACTTACAGGCTCTTGCTTAGGAGTAGTGCCTTTTCCGATAAAGTCCCATTTATCGATTTTTGTTTTATCAGGCGTTGGCATTGGAAGTTCAGTTGCTTGTGCAAGAGCTTGTAAGCGGAACTCAGTCAACCAAGCAGCTTCGTTTCCTTCGCTTGCGCGCTGACGGATTGTTTCTTGATCGAAAGGTAATGTACCGATTGTCATATTTATGCTCCTCTCTTACGCTTCTTGCTCTGCTGTTTCGTCTTCAATACCTAATTCTTTTTTGATCCAGTCATAACCTTCAGCTTCTAGACGTTGAGCAAGCTCAGGGCCACCAGATTTTACAATACGACCGTTCATCATAACGTGAACGAAGTCTGGAGTAATGTAGTTTAATAAACGTTGGTAATGCGTAATCATTAAGCAACCAAACTCTTCGCCGCGCATTTCGTTAATACCTTTAGATACAACTTTTAATGCATCGATATCAAGACCAGAGTCGATTTCATCTAAGATTGCAATTTTTGGCTCAATCATCATTAATTGAAGAATTTCGTTACGTTTTTTCTCACCGCCAGAGAAACCTTCGTTTAAGTAACGTTGTGCCATTTCTGGATCCATTTCTAGAAATTCCATGTTTTTATCCAATTTACGGATAAATTTCATAAGAGAAATTTCATCGCCTTCCTCGCGGCGTGCGTTAATTGCCGAACGTAAGAAGTCAGCGTTTGTTACTCCGCTAATTTCACTTGGATATTGCATTGCTAGGAATAGACCTGCTTGTGCACGCTCATCTACTTCCATTTCTAATACATCTTCACCGTCGATGATGATGCTTCCTTCTGTTACTTCATATTTTGGGTGACCCATAATTGCAGAAGATAAAGTTGATTTACCTGTTCCATTAGGTCCCATAATTGCGTGGATTTCTCCACCTTTCACTTCCAGGTTTACACCTTTTAAAATCTCTTTGCCATCGATTGATACATGTAAGTCTTTAACCGTTAATGTAGAACCAGCCATCTCAATACCTCCATTAATCCTCTATATACATTTTAAAAATTCCTAAAACATTCACATTCTCATTTTATTCTCATTCTAATTTTATATCAAATAAAATGATATCGCAAACGCTTAAAAAAAGTAATAATTTTTTCACAAATGTGTATAGATTTTTCCCTCACATTTTATTATGATACACCTTTCTTCTTATATATATAAAGAAAAAAGACCGAGAATTTCTCAGCCTTTTTTTCTTGCCATTATTCTTTTACAGGAACAACTGCTCCCTTATATTCTTTATTGATGAAATCTTCAATTTCTTTCGAGTGCAATACTTCTACAAGCGCTTTAATCTCTTTTTTATCTTTATCCCCTTTACGAACTACCACTACGTTTGCATATGGAGAATCGTTGCCTTCAAGCGCAATCGCATCTTTTCCTGGGTCTAATTTTGCATCAATTGCATAGTTTGAATTAATTAAAACCGCATCGCCTTCCTTATTGTTATACACTTGTGGCAATAGACCTGGTTCGATATCTGTTTTAAACTTCAAATTCTTTGGATTCTCTGCAATATCTTTTGTTGTTGCTTTCACAGGATCTACGCCATCTTTAATTTTTAAAACGCCCTCTTTTTGTAAGATTGCTAATCCGCGCCCATGATCAGCAACAGAGTTACTCATAATTACTGTCGCTCCATCTGGAAGTTCTTTTAAACTTTTATATTTTTGAGAGTATACTCCAATCGGTTCTAAATGAATTTTACCCGCGATTTCAAACTTATACCCTTTATCCTTTATTTCTTTCTCCAAATACGGAATATGCTGGAAGTAGTTTGCATCCAATTCTTTATCTGCTAATGATTTATTCGGTAATACATAGTCTTGAAATTTTTCAATTTTGAGCTCAATACCTTTTTTCTCAAGCAATGGTTTTGCCTTCTCTAAAATTTCAGCATGCGGTACATTAGAAGCACCGATAACAAGCTTATCTTCACTTTTCCCGCCGCAAGCGGCTAATCCAAAAATTGATGTCATAATAAGTGCTGAAAGTAATAATTTTTTCATGCTGTTAACATCCTTCCATTTTTTAATTGATTTATCGTTTATCAATTCGAGTTGTCGCAAAATCTCCAATAAATTGAATGAAGAACACAACAAGCAATACACAAATTGTCGCAACAATTGTCACATCATTGTTTCCCCGCTGAAATCCTTCTAAATATGCTAGTGTACCAAGTCCGCCAGCGCCAACAACACCTGCCATTGCTGTATAACCAACAAGTGCAATTGTCGTTACGGTAATACCAGATACAAGTGCTGGCAAAGATTCTGGAATTAATACTTTCCAAATAATTGTGCTTGTTTTCGCTCCCATTGCCTTTGAAGCTTCAATCACACCTTTATCAATTTCACGAAGCGCGATTTCAACCATTCTCGCATAGAATGGTGCTGCGCCAATGATTAAAGCAGGCAATGCTGCACTTGCCCCAAGAATGGTTCCAAGCAGAATCTTTGTAAACGGAATAAGTAGAATAATTAAAATGATGAACGGGATCGATCTAAAAATATTTACGAATGCCCCGATTACTGTATGAATCACTTTGTTTTCCCACAAGTTATCCTTCGCTGTCATAAAGAGCAATAATCCTAACATAAGTCCTAAAATAAATGTGGCAATTGCTGCGATTGCCGTCATGTATAATGTTTCTCCTGTGGCTTCTAGCATTTGATTCCAATCGACATTTGTGAGCAATTTATCCATGTGCAATCACCTCCAGCTCCACTTTCTCTTGATGGATTCCTGCTATTGCCTGCTGAATGGCTGCCTCTTCACCATTTAAATGAACAATTAAGCTTCCGTACGCTCCATTATTTGTCTGTGCGATATTCCCTTGAAGCACGCTCACTTCTACATCATCTCGCCTCATTAACCCTTGTAACACTGGGCGCTCTACAGAATCTCCAATAAATTGCAAACGAATGACTTTACCATCTGGGTATTTCTCTAATAAATTTTCAATTGTTTCATTCGTATCTTCAGAATCTGTTAATTGCTGAACAAATCGCTTTGTAATCTCTTGCTGCGGATTACGAAATACCTCCAGTACAGGACCTGTCTCTACAATTTTCCCTTTTTCCATCACTGCAACACGATTACAAATCTTTTGAATCACATGCATTTCATGAGTAATAAGCACAATGGTTAAGTTAAGGCGCTTATTAATATCTAGTAATAAATCTAAAATTTGATCTGTTGTTTCTGGATCGAGCGCTGATGTTGCTTCATCACATAAAAGTACTTTCGGATTGTTAGCCAATGCTCTTGCAATCCCAACACGTTGCTTTTGGCCGCCGCTCAGTTGAGATGGGTAGGCATCGCCTCTCCCTTCTAATCCGACAAGACGAATAAGCTCGTCTACACGTTTCTTTCGCTGTTCTTTATCCACACCTGCAATTTCAAGTGGAAAAGCAATATTTTCACGTACAGTTCGTGACCAAAGTAGGTTAAAATGCTGAAAAATCATTCCGATTTCTTGTCTTGCCTTTCGAAGTTCATTCCCTGTAATCGCTGAAATCACGCGACTAGCTACCTTAATCTGTCCGGAAGTCGGTTTCTCTAATTGATTAAACAATCTGATTAAAGAACTTTTTCCAGCACCACTATATCCGATAACACCAAAAATCTCACCTTTCTCTATTTTTAAGTTGGCGTTATCTACAGCAGTGACATCACCGCTTTTTGATTTATATATTTTCTTTACGTTCTCTAATAGAATCATGGTGTATCACCCCTTTTTGATTTAAAAAGCGCAAGCGGCTCGTTTAGATTTCCTCCCACAATTTTTTATTTTTGATGTGAGAATTAATTAAACCTAACTGTTGCTATAGCTAATTTTTTTGTTAGCTCTTCTTGTCGTTCGAATGTCCTCCT
Source organism: Bacillus cereus group sp. BfR-BA-01492 (assembly GCF_022662815.1). NCBI lineage: Bacteria > Bacillati > Bacillota > Bacilli > Caryophanales > Bacillaceae > Bacillus > Bacillus cereus group sp. BfR-BA-01492. The sequence continues at coordinate 169,033 of NZ_JAKUEH010000009.1, read as the reverse complement.
CATTCAAACAACAAAAAACCTTTCTGCTTTACAATGAGCAGAAAGGTTTTTATGCATATATCAACATAATCCTTTCTCTCATCTCTCAAAGCATTTGCTTTGCAGGAATTGGCACCATTTCAACAAAATCGTTGACGGTTGCCGGGCTTCATAGGGCACAGTCCCTCCACCTCTCTTGATAAGAGAAATCAGATTCAATTTTCTTCTGATTCAAAATTTATGAAATTGTCTATATTTTATGACTTGAATTTTATCAACATACATTCACTCTGTCAATAGAAAATTTCTTAAAAAGAAAAATTTCAGAATATTAAGCACCCATTGGCATTGGTTTACAAATATGAAACATAGACTCCAATAATAGCATCGTGCGATATGTCCCAGCATAGTGTACACGGCCTTCATGAATCAGCTTTTGCAAACGAACATTCCCCGTAACTAATTGTTGTAAATCTTCTTCTTTAAAGCAATGGATTTGTTCGGTTCCTCTATCTCCTTTTAAAAGCTGTATATAATCCCTTGAAATTTGGAGGGAATGACACTCATCTCCAAAATGAATACTAATGACTTTTCCTTCTTGACGCAGAAGAGGTTCTAAATGATATTGTTTATTAGCATGTGTTACAAATGATTGAAGCATTGAATATACATTCATTCTCATCACATCCTTCATATCACTTTCTACTAATACCTTTCCATTCCCTAAACATCAATCCTCTTACTTTCGCTCGACAAATACTGTATTGCCTCTGCCATTTCAACATATTTCCCAAGAAATGTGTCGAGGCGGCAAATTTTTTGCCGCCTACTGTAGTTCCTTATATAAATATTCAACTGAATGAAATGCATATATTTTCTTCTTCAAAGTTCCATTTTCAAATATGAGTAAACAAGGAACACTTTCTATCTCATATTCACGTGCTAAATGCGGAGCATAATTTAAATCTAACATGCCAACTTCTAAGTCAACAATCGCTGCTTCTACAACAGTTAACATTTTTTTCGCCAATTGGCATGTACCACACATTGGAGTATATACATATAACACTGTTTTTTCTTGATTCACTATGAAATCTGCGGCTTCAGCACCTGTCCAGTCAATCACTTCTATCATCATTCCTTACCGTAAATATTCTGTATAAACGTCAATGTCAGCTCCCCATAATACATTTGCTAAATGTGAAGACGGTGCAGTTGCTACTTCACGATATGAACGATCAATATAAATATGTTCAGCTTGCGGAAATTCCTTACGAAATTGCTTGCGAAGCTTTTCTCCTGCATCATCAGCATCCACTAGCACATATACTTCTTTATCAAAAAACTGATCAATGAGCTCATCCATTTTCGACAAACCAATTGTACCATTTGTACAAACAATTTCCACCGGCTCTCGAATAATAGATTCAATCTTTCTTCTATCTGATTTTCCTTCTACAATAATGACCTTTTCTACATAAACCATGCGTCATCACCCGATCACCATATACTATAAAACAACCTTACTTTAGTATATAGTATATTCGATATTTCCATCTTGTTTCCTGTTTATTTTTACAAAGAAAAGCGCAAGCGGCTCGCTCAGAATTTGAGGGGGATGGAGCTTCTGACGTAGAGGCGTATTTTTGCCTCGTAGGAAGAAGCGAAGCCACCGAACATTCTAGCCGCTGGAGCTAGACAATACGAAAAGCGAAAGCGGCTTACTCAGAAGGTGAGGTAGATATGGTTTCTCATTCCTTTGATGACAATGTGCTATAAAAATTAAAAAAGACAGCACATAGGCTGCCTCTTTTATCTAAAATAAAATTAGTCTTGGTTTGTCATTTCTGCGTATTTTTCTGCAGTTAATAGTTTTTCAACTTCACTTGCATCAGAAAGTTCAACTTTCACCATCCATGCACCTTCGTATGGAGAATCGTTAACAAGTTCTGGTTGATCGCTTAATTCTTCGTTTACTGCTACAACTTTACCACTTACAGGTGCGTATAATTCAGAAACTGTTTTAACAGATTCTACGCTTCCGAATGGCTCATTAGCTTCAAGTGTTGCACCTACTTCAGGAAGTTCAACGAATACGATATCGCCTAGCTCACTTTGTGCGAAATGAGTAATACCGATAACAACTTGATTACCTTCAGTTTTTACCCATTCGTGTTCTTCAGAGTAACGTAAATGATTTGGAATGCTCATGACTGTACCTCCAGTGAATGTATTAATTATGTAAAAATACCTTATTGGTACTTTTTCCACATACTTTCAAACTGCTCTTCATTAAAGCCAAGTGTTACATTTGTTCCATCTGTTACAATCGGACGTTTAATTAACATACCATCAGACGCTAAAAGTTCAAACATTTCGTCTTCACTCGCATCTTTTAACTTATCTTTTAAACCAAGCTCACGATAACGCATACCGCTTGTGTTAAAAAACTTCTTTAACGGCAATTCACTTTTCGTATGCAAATTGCGTAATTCTTCTTGTGACGGTGGATTTTCAACAATATGAATCATCTCATATGCTACATCGTTTGCCTCAAACCATTTCTTTGCTTTTTGACATGTGCCACATTTTGGGTATGAATAAAATGTTACTGTCATAAATTCACCTACTTTTTTACTAACCTTTACCTTTATCATATAGAAAACGTTTTATTATTTCAAACCATTATTTCTTCAAACTTTAACTTATTTCGTGATAATTTTTAATAATCCTGCAAATCTCTTTATTTTTTTCACTATTTAAAGACAATAATATAACAAAAAACAAATATTTTTATCTTATTTAGGGCGAACATATATATTAAACAAACGTTTATTTAATTTTCAAATGTATATAGAGCGAACATACATCTTAAACAAACGTTTGTTTAGACAAAATTAAGAAGCCTTATTTAAAGGCTCCTCTCATTATCTATTTAAATAATCTGCAATCGCCTGAAACACAATGATATACATATTATGAACACTTTCCTCTGCAGCGCCACCGTTTGTTAAACCGATCCCCCACTGCTGCCCTTCACCGCTTCCGATATTTACAAATCCTTGCGTATACATTGCATTTTCATCCTTCGGTGCATGGTTATAATCTAGCTTCTTCTTTATAAAAAGCGAATAAGATTTATCTTGTAAGCCAATAAAAAACACTGGTTTCTTTATTGATAAAAACAATTCTTTATACCGTTCGTTTGATGCTTCTTGAAACTTCTCCTTCATCACAAGAAAGCCATCTACTTCCTCTGATTTTCGTTTCATTTCGTTTAATGTTATATTTTCAAACCTTACATTTCTGAATGTATCTTTTGGCTTTCCACCAATAACACCAATGACAAGCGCTCTGCCGTTATACTCTAATGCTCCTCCCTCTGCCCCCTTTGTACATCCAGTTCCTACTAAACATAAAAGTATAAAAAAGAACAAGAAATACAAATGCTTCATCCCGCACCCCTCCATTTTTAAATCAAATGACAAAAATGTAAGTAAAATCAATGGCTCATTTGAAGTTTCTATATTATAATCAACAAGGTTTACTTACATTACAAAATAATAGGAGATCATCATGAGAAAATATAAACTTTCATCGTTTCTTCCATTAACTTATATACTTCTACTTGTACTCGTAAGTCCCCTTTACGATGTACTGAATAAATCTAGTGTCCATGCTGTCGATGCTACAACTATCATTGATGATTGGATTCCATTTGTAAAAGTATTTATTATCCCATATTTAATTTGGTTTCCATATTTATATGGTGCACTCATCTACTATTGCTTTGCCGACAGAAAACAATATTATGTAACATTAAGTAGCATTATTCTTGGAAAATTAACTTGTTTTTCCATTTATTATCTTTGGCAAACAACTGTACCACGTCCGGCAGTCGCTGGCACTGATCTATTTTCTAACTTAGTTCGCTACATTTATAGCATTGATCAGCCTGTCAATTGTTTCCCTAGCATTCATGTTCTCACAACATTTGTGATTATGTTAGCTGCCTTGAAGCGAAGAGAGCAACATAAATGGGAATATTACTTGCTTACTTTCTTTGGCATGCTCATCATTTTATCCACACTATTTACAAAGCAACATGCCTTTATCGACGCTGTATCTGGCATAACACTAGCAAGCATACTCTATTTCAGTATCCAGCTATTATTAGGAAACAGATATAGCAGGATAACTATTTCAGTCAAGCAATCTTATAAAACAAATCAATAGTGATTTTCTACTATCTCACCGATTCCCCTACTCCCACCTATTTTGCATCTTGAGGTAAGAATTTTACTGCCCATAACATATAAATGAAAAGCAGACTGTGGCTTCCTCAGTCTGCTTTTATCTATATATAAAGGAGATTTTTAGCCTTCGTTTAAGATTGCGGCACAGTCATATCTCCAGAATGAATACGACCTGCTTTTCGTAACGCGATATAAATGACATATGAAACTGCTACTGGAATTACGATATAAGTGATTACCATCGCTGGTACAACATCAAATCCTTGGCTAGAAATTAAATTAATAGGTGCGATGAAAGAGCTTAATCCAAGACCAGCAATTTCTTTTCCTGCTTCCAGTTGGAAAATGAGTGCAGAAACAGGACCAACAATTGCACTTGCAACAACAGTTGGGAGAAGAATGATTGGATTTTTAGTGATATTAGGAAGTTGTACTTTTGGAGTACAAAGTGCTTGTGCTAAAATGCCACCTAAATTATTTTCTTTTGCTGAAATCACAGAAAATCCAATAAATTGTGCAACACACCCTGCCAGCGCTGCACCGCCTGCTACTCCATCTAAACTAAGCGCAATTGCTAAAGCTGCCGATGAAGCTGGAGAAATAAGTAATAATCCCCAAGCAACTGCTAGTACGATAGAAGCCAGAAATGGGCTACCAGCTGAACTTTCTTTAATAAAAGCACCAACTGCATTTAAGACCGGGCTAATATTTTGAGATAACCAAATCCCAACAATACCAGAACCTAATATTGCAGCAGAAGGAACAAGCATCATATCTAAAGCCGTTTTTCCACTTAATCGTTTTCCGATATAAACGGCCAAAGTTGCTGTTAATAGTGCACCAATCGGTTCACCAGTGTTAATCATTAGGCCAGCTGCAGTGATTGAAATCGATCCAGCTCCAATGGCTCCAGCAATCATCGCTGAGAAAATGACAAGCCCATTTGCTCCTAACATAAAGGCAATTCCGGCTCCAATCGCTGGGGCCATAAGTGATTTTGCAACCACTCCAATTGTAATTAACATCGGTATATCAACTATTCGTCCAATATTTTCAATCAGCAAACCAATTCCGAGGGATACAAAAATACCTTGTGCAATTCCGGCAGAACCTTTAAAAACACGAGACATAATATATTCCTTCATCTGTTTCACCTTCTCCTAGTTTAGTAACCAATTGTTTTCATATAATCACGTAAAATATCGTTTGACTTTGCAAATCGGTTTTCTTCAGTTTCTGTTAAGTTTAGTTCAACAACCTCTTTCACACCATCTCTTGTAATAATTGCTGGTACACCTGTACAAATATCATACTCACCATATTCACCATCTAAAATAGCCGAAACGGCGATTACACGATGGTCATCATTAAAGATAGATTTAGCAATATAAGCTAATGAGTTTCCAATACCATAATAAGTAGTTCCTTTTCGTTTATAAATTTCCCAACCAGCTTTTGCAGTTTTTTCCACAATTTCATCTAAGTCAATTTCACCAAAACGCTCTTTTCCTTCTTTTAAAATTTGTAAAATCGGTTTCCCTCCCACTGTTACATGAGACCAAGCAACCATTTGAGAATCACCGTGTTCCCCTAATGAATAACCGTGAATACTACGAGGATCCACTTCTAACATTTCAGATAAAATCGTTCTTAATCGAGAGGAATCTAACGATGTTCCAGTGCCAATCACACGATTTCTTGGTAAACCAGATAATTTCCAAACTTGATACGTAATAATATCAACTGGGTTTGAAGCAATTAAGAAAATACCATCAAATCCACTTTTCATAACACAAGCTACAACACTTTCCATAATTTTTGCACTTGCCCCTAAAGTATCTAATCGACTTTGTCCAGGCTTTGGCGCTGGACCTGCTGTAATAATAACAATGTCCATGTCTTTGCAGTTTTCATACGTACCTGCATATACTTTTGTTCTTGTATTTGTAAAATTAATACAGTGTGATAAATCCATCGCTTCACCAACTGCACGTTCATGATTTATATCAATTAATGCTAATTCTTCACAGATGCCTTGATTCACAATTGAATACGCACAGCTTGATCCAACTAATCCAGTTCCAATAATTGCGATCTTTCTTGTGTTTCTATTCATAGTGATCTCTCCTAATTGAATATGTCATCTATTTTTACTGCTTACACTTATTATTATAAAGACTTCCAATATAGAAAACATGGATACTCTGTGAAATGTTGAGCATTTTTTATGAATATTTCGTGAAATATCCACCTTTATTTTCGTCATATTTGTTACATATAAAAAAATATTTTCTACATATTTATTGACATATCCAAATACAAAAAACCGGGTAAATGTTACCCGGTTTTTTCACTCTACTGTGCACTTAATTCATTTTTCAATTGCTGAACAATCATTGGATTTGCAGGAGCCGCTGGTTTGTAGTAATTTTTTTGCTTTGCATATTCAAATACCTTGCGTTGTCTTAATTCATCTTGATTTCGAATATGAATTAACGTTTGACGTAACTGTTCATTATTGGACTCCGCTATGTAATGAGCATAACTCGCTAAGCTTGCATTTAATCCTGCTAAATAATCATTTACCATATCTTTTTCATTCATCTGTCATTTCCTCCTATCCTAAAAAAGACATTAATTGTTGTTTTGTATTTCTTGCCGCTTGCGCATCTTGTTGCAGTATTTGCTTTAATTGAGGATCTGTGCATTGTTGCGCGTACTGATCTAACTTATTTGCAATTGTTGCGTGTCCCCCAATAATATGGCGTAAATTTTCTAACTCAAGCTCTGTTAAATTTGGCATAACTAAGATCTTCCTTTCATTGCTCATTCTTCATTTAGTATTTATTTGTTTTTGGATTGTATACATATAAAGTTACGACATTCGATAATCATTCACGAAAAAAAGATGAATCGTTACATTCATCTTTTTTCAAAATTGACATATTGATTTTGAAACGTATTGCCTAAATCCCGAACACGATTGAGAAAACTATGCTTCTTCTCTAAAACCCTATATACAGAAATTCTTCTTTTATTAGAGTCATAATAGCTACACTTACAATCTTATTGTTTCTTTCAAGAGGCAAATCCAAATATATCCGTAATAAAAGACAGAATGAGTAAAGTTACGACTATACCACCAGCAAGTTGTGCTATAGGCTTTTTATATTTTGTAGCACTTGAAACAACAAATCGAAAATATAAAAAGCCGCCCAATATAATAAGTAAACATTCTAGCACCATACTGATTTCTGGAATTTTCCACAGCCCTAATCCTAGCAAAGGAAGGTTTCCAAAGTTTCCTGGAAATAGTGGCAAATCTATGCGATGTACAAGCAAGTCTAAAATCCAATGACTAAAAACAACCGCTCCAATAACGTAACCACCCCGCCTTTCCCAACACCTCCCTGCTACAATACTTGCCAACCATGCAATACTTAGTGCTCCTACAAAAGAATGTGAATAATCCGCATGTATTACAACTTCACCATATCCATGATTCCCAACAGGTATCATGGTCTCTATTCCCAATACGTAAAGAGGGACAAAAATAACATCCAACAGTTGTGTACTTAACATAAGAGCCCAAAGCGGTATCTTCGGTGACTTTGCTTTCACTGCTGCAGCTCAGCCAAAATGTCCTGCAAACATTTTATTTCACACCCTTTTGCAACTTCGCTTCTAGCAATCCACAACCAACCGTAAACAGAATCATGAACAACACAAAATTCATTTCCCTCTTCTCCTTTGCATTCAAATATTTATTACTTCATCACACGAATCCCTTCAATAAACGAACGCAATAGTAAATGAAAACTCTTATCTACATCTATTGGCAAACCAAATCCACCGTGCTGCTCAAGGGACGCGAATCCATGACAAATGCTGCGCAATCCACGCGTCGCATGCAAAGCTTGTTCTCCTTTTAAATCGTATTCCTGTAGCACACGTAAACAAATTGATACAATGCCATCTCCCGCTTTTTGTACATCTTCATCCCTTAAGAAAGTAGCTTCATATAATCCGGGATGCTCTCGAACAAACGACACGTAAGCGAATCCTAATGCCTGAATTGCATCATCTTTCTGTTTGTTCTCGACCTCTTGTTCGAGCAAATGATACAGTTTCTCCATCGCATATATACCTAGCTTTTTCCGAACATCTGGCAGCCCCTTCACATGATTGTATAAAGACGGCGACTTAACCCCAAGATGTTGTGCCAGTGCAGCTAATGTTACTTCCTCTATTCCTTTCGTATCAGCAATTTGTGCTGCAGCTTCTGTAATATCCTGTATTGTAAGTCCTATTCTTGGCGACATTTTATCCTTCCTTTCTTGCTAGATAGTGATTTGCTTGTTCAATCGCTTGTTGTATATGTGAGATTGGATTTTCAATCATCTTCCCGTGCCCTGTTGCTAATACAGACGGCTTATAATGCAACAATTTTTGCGCACTCTTTAATGCTGTTTCTGCGTGCCATGTTCCAAACGCAGGAAATGGAAATAGCCATTTCAATTGCCCTGCTACCGCGACTCCTCCACGAGTTTGGAAAGCATCACCGGCGATTAGTGCATCGTTTCTTGTATCTAAAAATGACATAGACCCTGGCGTATGCCCTGGTGTTTCAATCGCCTGAAGCGAGCCAATTTGTTGCCCATCTTCTAATAAGATATCTGCTCTCGTCTTTATTTTAGTTGATACGCTACCTTTAATCGGTGTATTTGGTTCCTCTTGCTCTAACGTCATATCTCCAGCCATTAAACGAGCATCTCTTTTTGAGATAAAAACAGGTACATCCGTAAGCACTCGTTTTAAAGCATCAAGTGCCCCTACATGATCATCGTGCGCATGAGTTAATACAATATTCGTAATCGGTTTTCCGATTCTCTCAGCTGCCTGTAAAATGCCTTTCGCACAGTATGGTAAAGCTGCATCAATTAATGTTAACCCATCACTTTCTTCCACCAAATAACAGTTAACAGGAAATAGATTCGGTAAAAATGCCAATTGATATATATTATTTATTTGCGTCAGTTTCATCATCATCCCTCCATTAAACTAATGGTATTAGTTTTAATATAACTAATACCATTAGTTTTTTGCAATTATTTTATTTGAATTTTCTGATCAAAACAAAAAACAGTCACATAAGTGACTATTTTTTTGTTACGTATTAAACTGTATAACGCTCATCCGCTAAAATCTTCGCCGCAATTTCACGCTTCTTCGGAATGACATTCATTGGCGTGTGGCGAGTTAGTTTGCGAAGTGCTGATAGCATCATGCGCAACATATCGCCGTTTTCCACTGCGATAATTGTTTCTTTTGCATCTGCTTCAATTTGGTTGAATGCTTCTTGACAGAATACTTCCGTGTATAATACTTTTTGTTTATTCTTTTCAAGACCCGTTGCCTTGATTGCTTTTTCCGTACGGAGTAAGGCTGATTCCATTGCGTATAAATTGCTTACAATATCAGCAATATTCACAAGAATTTCTTGTTCTTTATCGAGCGCTTTACCGTATTTTTGAGCTGCTAATCCAGCTACCATTAAGCCGATTTTTTTCGCATTCTTGACTAAATGTTTTTGAAGCGCTAATGGCTCATCGCCTACTTCTTCTGGCATCATCATCATTAATTCTTCTTGTAGTTTTTGTGCTTGTTGCAGCAGTGGTAGTTCTCCTTTCATTGCTTTACGTAAGAACGTACCCGGTACGATTAAACGGTTAATTTCGTTCGTTCCTTCGAAAATACGGTTAATACGAGAATCACGATACATTCTTTCAATCTCATACTCTGCCATAAATCCGTAACCACCATGAATTTGTACTCCTTCATCTACTACATAATCTAATACTTCAGAACCGAATACTTTATTTAATGAACACTCAATTGCATATTCTGCAATTGAAGCTGCTACCGCTTTCCCATCTTTTACTTCTTCCTCCGTTAATGTGCTCATACGACTTTCAAATAAGCCCACTGTACGATAAACAGAACTTTCCGCTGCATATGTTTTCGCTGCCATATTCGCAAGCTTTTCTTGAATTAATGGGAAGCGAGCAATTGGTTGCTTAAATTGTTGACGTTGGTTCGCATATTCTGCTGAAATTTCTATTGCGCGCTTTGCCGATCCAACTGTACCAACACCTAATTTATAACGGCCGATATTTAAAATGTTAAATGCAATCACATGCCCTTTACCAATTTCGCCAAGAACATTTTCTTTTGGTACTAATGCATCTTCTAAAATTAATGTACGAGTTGATGAACATTTAATACCCATTTTCTTTTCTTCAGGGCTTGTCGATACACCTGGATATTCTTTTTCTACGATAAATGCTGAAAAGTGCTCACCATCTACTTTTGCATATACGATAAACACATCCGCAAAGGCTGAGTTTGTAATCCATTGTTTTTCTCCATTTAACACATAGTGCGTACCTTCTGCATTTAAACGTGCAGTTGTTTTTGCACCTAATGCATCAGACCCAGATCCTGGCTCAGTTAATGCATATGCAGCTAACTTTTCACCAGTTGCAAGCAGCGGTAAATATTTTTTCTTTTGCTCTTCGTTGCCAAATAATACGATTGGTAATGATCCGATACCAACGTGAGCACCATGTGTAATAGCAAAACCGCCAGCGCGCGCAAATTTCTCGGCGATTAAAGCTGAACTCACTTTATCAAGACCAATTCCGCCATACTCTTCTGGTACGTCAGCACCTAATAATCCTAGTTCACCAGCTTCTTTTAAAAGACGAACAGAGCGATCAAACTCGTGTTGCTCTAAATATTCAAGCTCTGGCAAAACTTCATTTACTATAAAATCTTCTGTTGTTTTTGCTATCATTTTATGTTCATCTGTATAATCCTCTGGTGTAAATACTTGATCGATTGTAATCTCATCAATTAAAAAGCTACCACCTTTTACTGCATTCCCCACTGTTTTTTCCATGAAAATCTCCTCCTTCATATTTTCATAAGCCGTATCTCTCCTGTAACGAGAGATACTAGCTCTCCCTTTATTTTTTCTAACCGTTACATCGCTTCCACATTTTATAGAAGTTCAAACACTCCCGCAGCTCCCATTCCGCCGCCGATACACATCGTTACGATACCGAATTGTTCGTTACGTCGTTTCATCTCATGAATAAGAGATAATGTTAATTTCGCTCCTGTACAACCGAGTGGATGTCCAAGTGCAATTGCACCGCCGTTTACGTTTACTTTTTCTTCATCTAATCCAAGCTCACGAATGACTTGAATCGATTGAGAAGCAAAAGCTTCGTTTAGTTCAAATAAACCAATATCAGATAGCTCTAATCCCGCTAATTTTAAAGCCTTTGGAATCGCCGCAATTGGACCGATTCCCATTACTTCTGGCGGTACACCGGCTACTGCAAAAGAGCGGAATTTCGCCATTGGCTTCATGCCATCGCTCACTGCTTTTTCACGATCCATTAGTAGTACAGATGCTGCACCATCGCTCATTTGCGATGAATTACCAGCCGTTACGGAACCACGGACGTTGAAAGCCGGACGTAATTTCCCAAGTACATCTAGCGTTGTATCTGCTCTTACTCCTTCATCTTGTGAAAACGTAATGGTTTCTTCTTCCAATTTGTTATTTTCGTTAACAGTGCGCAATGTTACCTCTACAGGCACTGTTTCATCCGTAAATTTCCCTTCAGCTAATGCCTTTGCTGCACGTTGATGACTTCTAACTGCAAACGCATCTTGCTCCTCGCGGGAAATTCCGTATTTTATCGCAACTTGCTCTGCTGTATGTCCCATTCCCATATAATATTCTGGTGCTGTTTCAACAAGTCGGCTATTTGGACGAACAACATGCCCCATCATCGGAACTAAACTCATCGATTCAGCTCCGCCAGATAATACGGCCTCAGAATGTCCTAGCATAATGCGCTCTGCACCGTAGGCGATACTTTGCAAGCCTGAAGAGCAGTAGCGGTTAATTGTAATAGCTGGAACATCATAAGAAAGTCCTGCTAACCCACCGATATTCCGTGCCATGTTTAAGCCTTGTTCAGCTTCTGGCATCGCACATCCAAAAATTAAATCATCAATTGGTCCTTCATAATTCGCACGTTTTAACGTTTCTTTTACGACTAACGCTCCTAAATCATCTGGACGAACTGTTTTTAACGAACCTTTTTTTGCTTTTCCAACCGGAGTTCTTGCTCCTGCAACAATGACAGCTTCTCTCATGAAAGATATCTCCCCTCGTTATTAATTACGTAATGGCTTTCCTTTTACAAGCATGTGCTGCATTCTTGCTTGTGATTTCATCTCACTTATTAAACTCATAAATGCTTCACGCTCTATATCTAATAAATATTGCTCATCAACTTCTGTTCCATAAGGTACCTTTCCACCTGCAATGACGTATGCAAGCTTTTTCGCAATATGGAGATCATATTCTGAAATATAACCAGATAAATGCATTGCCTCTGCACCTAGTACGAGCGTTGCATATCCTGTTTCACCGACAACTGGAACCTTTTTACGAACTGGCGGTTTATAACCCGCTTCATACAGTGCAAGAGCTTTTTGTTTTGCATCATATAATAAGTGATCGCCATTCACACTAATGCCGTCTTTATCCCCTAAAAAATTATAAGAAACTGCTTCTTGTCCAGATGTCGAAACTTTCGCCATTGCTACTGTTTCAAACACTTTATTTGCAACCTTTTGCAAATCAAATTCTATGCCTTTTGCCATTTTATTTAAATGTTTTATATATAACTCTTTATTACCGCCTCCGCCAGGGATAAGGCCTACACCAACTTCCACTAATCCCATATATGTTTCACTAGAAGCTTGAATGCTAGCTGCCGGCAAGCAAACCTCTGTACCGCCGCCAAGCGTCATACCGTAAGGCGCTGCAACTACTGGCTTAGAACAGTATTTGATTTTCATCATTGCATCTTGGAAGCTTTTCACAACCCACTCAATTTCAAAATAATTATCATCTTGTGCTTCCATTAAAATCATCGCTAAGTTTGCACCAACGCAGAAGTTTTTCGATTGGTTTCCAATCACAAGCCCTTTATAATTTTTCTCTACTTCATCAACAGCGTAGTTAATCATTTGCGTAATATCCATGCCGATTGCATTGCTCTTTGAATGGAATTCTAGGCAAAGAATACCGTCACCTAAATCAATTAAACTCGCTCCGCTATTTTTCTTAATAACACCATGTTTTTCTTTTAATTGTTTCAGAGAAATTGCTTTTTTATTTCGCTCAATTCGCTTGTATTCTCCATTATCGTAATAATAACTTTCACCGCTATCATGCTTATAGAAAGTAGCAAAACCATTCTGTAACATTTCTTTCACCCATGCAGGAACGACCTTACCGCTGTCCTCCATCTTTTGAACAGATTTTTCTACTCCTATTGCATCCCAAATTTCAAATGGACCTTGCTCCCAACCGAAGCCCCATTTCATCGCTTGGTCAATTGCTACGATATCATCAGCGATTTCCTTATAAAGTTTCGCAGAATATAAAAGAGTTGGTGTAATAATATTCCATAACAACTCTCCTGCACGGTCTTTTGCATATACAAGCGCTTTCAATTTATTTGTTAATCCTTTTTCTTGTTTACTTAATTCTACAGATGCAGCTTTTAATTTTTTACGCTCTTCATATTCCATCGTTTTAGGATTTAATTCTAAAATCTCTTTTCCTTTCTTTAAGAAGAACCCTTGCCCCGTTTTGCTTCCAAGCCATTTTTTATCGAGCATTTCATGCATGAAAGTAGGCACCTTAAAGACATCTCTTTCTTCTTCCTGCACATTTTCATATACATTATTTGCAACATGAACAAACGTATCTAATCCGACAACATCTAATGTACGGAATGTTGCACTCTTTGGTCGTCCAATTAATGGTCCTGTTACAGAATCCACTTCGCCAACGCTATATCCGCGCTCCATCATTTCACGAAGTGTTACAAGTAACCCGTACGTTCCGATGCGGTTTCCGATAAAATTCGGTGTATCTTTTGCGATAACAACGCCTTTTCCAAGAACATCTTCGCCAAATTGTTTCATGAAGTTCAACACTTGTGGGTCTGTATCTTTTGTCGGTATAATCTCTAGAAGTTTTAAATATCGTGGTGGGTTAAAGAAGTGCGTTCCTAAGAAGTGTTTTTTGAAGTCGTCCGAACGACCTTCTGCCATTTTTTCAACGGAAATACCGGATGTATTAGAACTTACAATCGTACCAAGTTTACGAACTGCATCTACTTTTTCAAATAGTTGTTTTTTTATATCTAAATTTTCAACAACAACTTCAATAATCCAGTCTACTTCAGCAAGACGCTCAAAATCATCTTCTAAATTTCCCGTTTCAATCAGCGCCAAGTTATCCTTCACAGCAAGAGGAGCTGGTTTTTGTTTCACTAATTTTTGCAAAGCTCCATTACTAAATCGATTTCTTACACTTGTATGCTCTAGTGTAAGTCCCTTTGCTTCCTCTTCTTTTGTCATTGCCTGTGGCACAATGTCAAGCAATAATGTTGGTATACCGATATTGGCTAAATGTGCCGCAATCCCTGAGCCCATTACGCCAGAACCGAGAACAGCAGCCTTTTTAATTTGGAACATCCATTTCTCCCCCTATTCTTGAATGAATGCTCATTCAATTTTTCGACATACGTCGCAATCAATGAGTGAGCCTCTACTAATAAATATATGATACTGTTTAAATTTTCGCAATATATTTAATGATAAAATTTTCTGAAATAAATATTTTTCTTTTATTCGGTTATGCTACAAATGCATAGTTTCTTTAATAGAATATGACAAAACGGGAGGAATATATATGGCAAAGTTAAAGAAAGATCCTTCAAAAGCTGGCGTAAGCGCAGCAAGTGTAACAGGAAATGCCGGCCCTACTGATCGCGGTATTGAAAAAGGGCGCCAAGGTAACAATCAGCAATATAAAAAACATAACATGGGTGAAAAATAACGCTATATTTTTGGGCAGAAAACGTGGCATAATGAATATTGGCTGCTTTTTCTGCCCAATTTATTTGTAACAAAAGAGGGAAAGATGATGAAACGAACAATAATCATGATTGTAATGATTTCCACACTATTTATCGGCATGATTTTCTTTTCTTATGCACAAAGGCAAAAAAATATAAGAGCTGATCAACCTCCTATTACAGGAAAATACGGCATTACAATCGACGCAGATACTGGTGAAATTTTATATGGAAAACGAGAACATGAACGTTCTTATCCCGCTAGTATCGCAAAAATCATGACAACTATTCTGTTGTTAGAGAATGTAAAAAAAGATGAAGAGATTACAATTACAGAAAATGCAATTAAAACGGAAAGTCAAAGTAAGAAGATTAAGCTGCACGCTGGTGAAAAGTTAAAACGAGATGAAGCATTAAAACTTATGCTTATCATTAGTGCAGATCCTGTTTCTGAATCTATTGCTGAACATATTGCGGGGTCAAAAGAAGAGTTCGTTAAAATGATGAATACAAGAGCGAAAGAACTCGGAACAAAACATGCAACTTTTAAAAATGCAAGCGGTGCCGATACACTTGGTAATAAAGTATCACCTTACGATATTGCCATCCTTACAAAAGAAGCATTGAAATATCCAATTGTTTTACAATATATGAATTCAACGCGTACAACACTACATACTTCAGAACGTACTGTGAAACTAGCGAACTATGGCCGAGAAGAATTATATGATGATCCATATGCAATTGGAAGTAAAAGTGGCTTGTCTGCTTTAGGAAAATATACGGTCGTAACTGTTGATGAAAAAGAAGGAAAACGTGTTATTACCGTTGTTCTTTCTTCTACTCGTCATGAGCTATATCCCGATACAAAAAAGATGGCACATTATGCACTGGAACAATTAAAATAACCCAGGAGATTTTTTCTCCCTGGGTTATTTTTTCATAATTCCTTTTAAAACGAACGCAACATTTGCTGGACGCTCTGCGAGACGACGCATAAAATAACCATACCAGTCATTTCCATACGGTACATAAACGCGCATTTTGTATCCTTCTTTCACAAGCTCTAGTTGACGTTCTGTACGAATTCCATATAGCATTTGAAATTCAAATTGATCACGTGAAATATTATGTTCTTTCACAAGTTCCTTTGTATATTCAATAATTGCGTCATCATGCGAAGCAATTGCAGTATAATTTCCATTTAATAAGTGCATTTTAATAATTTTTTTATAGTTCTCATCTACATCTTTCTTTTCTGGGAATGCAACCTCTGGTGATTCCTTATAAGCTCCTTTTACAAGACGTAAGTTCGGACTATACGCATTTAAATCTTCAATGTCTTTTTCTGTACGATATAAGTACGCTTGAATTACAGTCCCAATATTATCGTACTCAGATTTTAATTGCTTAAAGACCTCAATTGTTTTCCCACAACGTGAATAGTCTTCCATATCAATCGTAACAAATACACCATTTTCTTTTGCTGCCTCTAAAATACGGCGCATATTATTCATTACGAGATCATCCGAGATATCTAATCCCATAGAAGTCATTTTTAAAGAAAGCTGGGAATCAAGCTTTTCACGCCCAATTGCGCGAATTGCTTCAATTGATTGATTTGCCATTTCATTCGCTTCTGCCTCATTATCAACGAATTCACCTAAATAGTCGATTGTTACGCAAAGCCCTTGTTTGTTTAACTTTTTAATAGTAGCTGCTGCTAAATCGATTGTCTCTCCCGCGACAAAGCGACCTGCTCCAAAGCGTAAACCATACTTTTTAGCAAGTTTTGTTAGCGCTTTATTTTTTGACAAGAAAAGAAACGAATTTCGCATTAATTGTTCCATGTAATTCACCCCTATGACTGTACTTTGTCTGTTTTTTTACCCCTCTTCTAAATTATATCATTGTTTGAAATTATTTGATACAAATAATTATTTAGATAATTACTAATATACTATAAAAATGTTAAAAACCCTATATTCTCGCTTTTAAATATCCCCCGAAATTTTTCGACATTTAAAAAAAAACTAGGAAAATAGGTAGATTTACGGTAGTTTATTGCGTTGAAAGGATGAGGATATCATATAGGTTATCAGTTATCGTTAAATAACAATTCCACCCAAATCTTTTCCTCCATTCCAAAGTCTTCATACAAAATGCGCCAAGGGAAGTTGTATTTGAATAAGTCCAAAATATAGGATTTTACTCAAATACTGCAAAAAAATAGTTCCGATACAATATCGAAACTATCTTTTAGATGCTTAATTATTTTACTAAACTGTCCATTTTAGAAGGTACAGTTCAAAAAGGGCCCATATATGTATTAAGGTTGGTTCTTTCACTATTTCAAAAACATTTATAGCTTAAAAGAAGCAACATTTTTCTTCAACTTCTTTTTTAAATCATTTTTGAAACACTAAATGCTGTTTCATTTATAAAACCAAGGAGCTATACACTAGAAATATCTTTATAATTCAAAAAGATCGTATACTTCGCAAAAATATTACCAGAATCTACTGGAAATAATACTCACTCTAAAGTTTGTTCCCTCTTAAAATAGCTTTTTTATAAAAAAATAAATGATAGATAGTAGGAAACAGGTGCCTATTGTACCCAAAGCTACAATTGAAATTTTACCTGCTAATGTTTCATTCGGGTCTAATACACTTGGTAAAACTGTACCCAAAATTGCAATACAAGCTAATATAACCATAATATATTTTAAATTTTTGGCTTTCTTATTCATACTATTTATCCCCTTTATTCCTTAATAGTACGTGCTACTTTTCTCTCAGTTCCTAATTTACTCCCTCCAATATTCTCTCATTCTATGTTAGCTTGGACGACTGTAAAACCAGCCTTAGGTCCATAAATTTGTTCCCTCTTTCCTTTATCTTTTACATCAAATTTATCATAAGTACGAGAACTTACAAACCCTTCCAATTCAAATGTAAGATAGAAAATAATAAAAACCACCCTATGAGTAGTTTTTATTACTTTTGACTACGATGTTCTTCATTTACCTTCTTAATATCAGCAATTAATGTTACCATCTCTTCTTTTGCCTCTGGATACGTTTCATTCCAATGCTTCACTAGAGCCGGCATTGTTTTAGCAATGTATGAGTACAGTGCCCATTTTTTCACTTGTTCTTTTCTCTCTTCGCTACTTTCCCCCAGCAGTAATTCTGTATACTTTTCAAGTAAGCCATCAAATTGCTCATTAAACTTCTCGTTCATCTCTTTTCCTCCTTCTCATACTTTAAACTCTTCTCTTGGCGCTTAATCTTCCCTACATATAAAAAAAGTAGCGAAACCCGCTACTTTTTTCTATAATTTTGATCGAACAGAGTTTAATTTCTTCTCCATTGTACTTTCTTTATCGCGACGGTCATCAATACGAATTGTTGTTGCAACACGCTGTGCACCTTTCGTATATGGCACTTCATGCATTTGTTGAATGACTTCTAAAATGACAGGAAGATCTCCTTCAATTACTGTATTCATTGGTGTCAATTGATACTTCACGCGATCTGCATTTTTTGCTAATACTTTCTGTACTTCTGCTACGTATTCACTTACACTTGGATCCCCTGTTCCAACTGGAATGATGGATACATCAACAATTGCCATGATCATTTTCCTCCTAATAAAATATATATTTATATTTTTTTATTGTACCGAAATATATCTTTATTTACTAATCTTTCGCTTATTCTTCTACTTTAAACTGTGTTACTAATTTTTCTAAACCTTTCATTTCCTCGCCTAACATTCGCATCGTATCGGATACTTTTTCTAAATGAGCCACTTGCGATTCAGTAGATGCATTTACCTCCTCAGAAACTGCGGCACTTTCTTGACTTGTCCCTGCAATTGTTTGCATAACTTCTGTAATTTCTTCTTGCTCATCCCCTATATTTTTTACCTCCTTAACAATTTTTTCAACCGAAGTAATAATCGTATCTACTACGGACATAATGATACGGAACTCTGTTTCTGCTTCTTCTGTAACTTTATTTTGTATATCTGCAATGTCTTTCAATTTACTTACAACTTCTACAACACGCGCAACTTCTAACTGGACATCTCTTATCATCATAGCGATTTCCTCTGTTGCTCCTTTTGATTGTTCCGCTAACTTTCTCACCTCTTCTGCGACTACTGCAAATCCTTTTCCTTGTTCGCCTGCTCTCGCCGCTTCAATCGATGCATTTAAAGCAAGTAAATTTGTTTGATCCGAAATTTCTTTAATGATTTCTACTACATTTTGAATAGATTGTACTCTCCGCTCTAGTTTACAAGAGGCTTCTTCTGTACCACCCACAATAGATGATGATTGTCCTCTTGCGTGAACTAAATGATGCATCGTATCAAGTCCTTGTTTAGATGCTTGTTCTGCCTTATTTGTTACTTCCTTAATCGCTTCTACTGATTCAATCATTTGTTCCACCGAATCATTCATATTTCCAAGTTGAGTGGAAACTTCCTCTACACCATTTGCGAGTGTTGATGCTCCGCCTGTTACATCTTCCATCGCCCCGGAAACTTCTTTACTTGCAGCAACAGTTTCATTCGTTAAATAACGAAGATGATGCGTAGATTGTTGAACGGTCTGTACATTATGTTTAATGCTACTTACCATTTCATTCATCTGCTCAACCATACGATTAAAATGAGTGGTAAGCGTTCCTACCTCATCTTTACTCATCACTTCCATTTTCAATGTTAAATCACCTTCAGCTACTCGTTGGACATGCTTTGTTAATAACTGCAAAGGTCTTGCTAATTTTCTTGCGAATAAAAAAGATACAGTAATCGCAACCAATAAACTCATACATGTCATCCCAATTACTGTATTACGTGTTTCAGATAATACACGATTAATTGTTTCTTTAGGATAGACGATTCCTATTTTCCATTTCATCTTATCAAATGATTGGCTATAAGCTACTATCTCGTTTCCTTCTAATTGAGATTCAGCAAATTTCGTTGTATCTTTTTTCAAACTTTGGATAAGCGGCTCTTTTGAAACATCTTTTCCTACTTTTTTTGGATATACAAGCGCAATGTTTTTATCGTTAATGATGAACATTTCCCCAGCATAATTATATTGAATATTGTGTAGTAATTTTTGAATCGTTCCCAGCGATACATCCATCGCTACAACCCCTAATACAGAACCATCCTCACCAATAATCGCTTTTGAAACCCCAATACTTAATTTACCTGTTGCAATCTCATATAAGGGCTGCCCCCAATGAATTGATTTCGTATCTGCTTCAGCATTTTTGTACCACGGTCTAGAAGTTGGATCATATCCCTCTGGTAATGTTCCTCCCCCAGCAAGATTTGCGCTTAACGTTCTCTTATCTTTCGTCCCAATATATAAATCTAAAATATCTGGATGATTCTTTTTGAATTGTAAAAACTCTTTTAAGATAGCATCCTCACTTTCTGGAGTTAGACCACTTTGCAACGCTCCTTGCACTAAGCTATTTGTTCCATAATGCCCTATATCTTCTTCAATTCCTTGTATAAATGTATGAAGTTGCTCAGTGACAAGATCCATTGTATTTTGAGAATATTGATTGAGTGTATCTTGCGCGCTCTCTTGCTGTAATTGATATACAGTTGTCCCTAAAATTGCAAACAGCATCGTAATAAGCACTGAAAACACGACTGTAATTTTCAAACGTAAACTTCTCCACATTCCTTTGAAACATCCCCTTCTCGATGAAATTCAATTATATCAATCGATATATTAAGTATAATAGATAATGAGAAAACCTCAATCTATATAATTTCAAAAATTTATACTTATTTGTATATATTTCACTATACCCTCTAGAAGAGATTGTTTAAGAGTACTTGTCTAAATACAAATCGTTCTTTATTCTTAATATAGAATCTAATTTGTTCGGGAGGCATTATGTTACAAAAATTTGGTTTCTCACAATATGAAAGTCAAGCTTATGAAGTCGTAGTCTCAAGCAATGAACCATTAGATGCAACAACAATTGTCAAACATTCCGGTGTTCCAAAAGCAAAGATATATGAAATATTAGCACGCCTAATCGATAAAGGAATGGTAATGGATTCCGTTTCAGAAAAGAAAAAGCTATATACAGCATTACCACTCAAGCTCGCGATTGAAAAACTAACAGCAGAATTCCAAACGAATATTAAAGAGCTTGAAACAAATATTTCAAAAAAATCATTTATAGATGACCGTGTTTGGAGCTTAAAAATGCAGTCTTCTATTCAAGTGCAAAGTAAACAGATAATTGAAGATGCAAAAAAATCTATCCGTATTTCTGCTTGGAATGACACCTTCTTAGAATATCTTCCATTACTGGAGCAGAAGGCGGAACAAGGTGTTGAGATTGAAGGCCTTATAGTAGGAAAAGCTGAAACAGAACTAAAGAACATTCATTTTCTCATCCCAACAGAAGAGCCAAATGCATTAGAGCGTTATTTACTCCTTATCGTTGATGATCATGAAATTTTATTTGCTGGTGTCGAACAAGAATCTTGGCAAGCAATGAAAACAATGTCTCAGCCATTTGTAAAATTCTTTACTGAATTTTTCTATCATGATGTGGCACTCGCTAAAATTACCCAAAAACATCATGAACTCTTTATGAATGATGAGGAAATTCGAAGCATTTTAATGAAGTTGAGGTATTAAACATATGAAAAGGAATGCTTGTACACATAATAAAGCATTCCTTTTTTCATTATAAGAAAATGAAAATATCCTTATCTTTTTAAATAATAGATAATAAGTTTGCTTCAATGATATATCTATCCGGAGTATTACCAATATATTCAAATGGATAACAAGTTGTTAATGTTAAAACCATCCCTTCTCCTATTGAAACTTTTTTACGTCACTTACAATGAAATTAAATTTTCTTCTAAATCCGCTTATTCATTACAAAACTACTCTATGCGATTATATAAACGATCAAATGAGAAATAGCAAAGGCTAGGCTCCCTTTGCTATTTCTCATTCTGCCTCTTTATTTCATTTAACAACGCAATAATCCTTTCATTTTGCTCAACTTGCTTCTCCGAATTATGATAAAGAAAACGAATCCATCTAAATACAAATATAGCGATAAATAACAGTAATACTGTGAAGAAAAAACCGATAATGGAATCATCCATATTTTTCACCTCAATAATTAATACCCTTCTATAACACCGTAGTAAAACCTCTATTTCTTCCAAAATAAAAAAGAATCTATCACACGATAGATTCCTTTTTAGCTACATGAGTAGATTGGTCTCTCGTAATTGAGAAGATTGCACATAGCAATGCTAAGATGATAAATCCACCACCCACCCAAGCGTTATACATAACAGATGACTTTTCAATAACAATGCCACCTACTGTTGAACCGAGCGCAATCCCTAAATGAAGCGCTGAATTATTTAAACTTTGCTGGATACCAGCTGATTGTGGTGCAATTTCAATTAAATAACTTTGCTGAGCTGGAGAAATTGCCCAGCTTAACATACTCCATAGTCCCATTACCGTAATAAATAGCGGGAAAGAGAAGGCCATCATCGGTAAGATAAAGAGAGCACATGCAAAGACGATAATAATAGAAATGATACTTTTCTTTGATCCCCACTTATCTGCAAGCCAGCCGCCAAATCCACCACCAATAACTGCTGCAATACCAAAAATAAAGTAAAACAAACTAATCCAGTTTGCTTCAACATGCATAATATCTTTTAAAAACGGTGTTAAATATGCATACAGTGTTAAATGTCCTGTTAAAAATAGGAATGACGTTAACTGTGCACTTACAATTTTTTTGTTTTTCAAGGTAGCAATTTGCTCTTTTATAGATAAAACAGCTACTGGAGGAACTTTTGTTAAGAACAGAGAAATGCTTACAATTGCAATAACTGTTAGCACTGAAATCAATACAAAGGGTGCCCTCCAACCATATGCATTTCCGAGAACAAGACCTAATGGTACGCCGAGAACGAGCGATCCGCTAATCCCCATAAAAATGATTCCAATTGCTCGCGCACGAAAATGTGGTTCTACTACACTAGATGCTAATGTGACAGATAATGCAATAATCAGTGATCCACTTGCCGCACAAATGACCCTTGAAAACATTAACATTCCATAATTTATACTTAAAGATGAAATAAGATTCCCAATTAAGAAAATAGATAATGACCCGATGTATAGTGTTTTTCGCTCAATCTTCCCCGTCATCGCTAATAACAAAGGCCCTGAAAGAGCAAAGACAATAGAAAAAATAGTAATCAGTTGCCCTGCTGCACGAATGGAGACACCTAAATCATTCGCAACTAAGTCGAGTGTTCCTCCAATTATTAATTCAACCGTTCCGACTACAAATGCTGCAATCGCTAAAATATATACTCGAAAATTCAATTTTCCCCCTCACTTTCTTTCGTCTCCTATAAAGTTACCACAATAATAGTAACCAAAATAAAAGAAGCAAGCAAGAGAAGATTCCTTATCTTTTAAGAGAAAATTTTTCACAAAAAAGAAGCAAGCGATTCCTTCACTTGCTTCTGTAAGATTATATTTCTTTTTTCTTATTTAAATACCAATAAACAGGAAGTCCTGTCACGACGATTCCAATTGACAAAAAACAACTTATAGGATCATTCATAATCGCACTGCCAATTACAAATAACGACCCGAAAATAGCAACAATCGGTACAATTGGAAATAACGGTACACTATAAGCACGTTCTTTTCCTTCATTACGTTTTCGTAAAATAAAAACTCCAATAAATGTCATCACATAAAAAATATAAATAATAAATACGGAAATCTCCGATAATTTATTTGGATCACTTATAATCATTAAAATAATCCCTAAAATAATTTCAAACGTAATTGCATTAGCTGGTGTTTTAAACTTTTCATTTTCTTTCGCGATAAATTTCGAAAACGGAAGCTGTCCACGTTCAGCCATGGACATTGGAATACGCGGAAATGTTAAAATCTTTCCGTTCAAACATCCAAAAATGGAAACAATAATACCGATACTAATAATTTTTCCGCCATATTCTCCTAACAACATCCCAGCAGCTGTTGCAGTCGCGTTTTCACCAAGATTTACAATTTGCATAGCTGGCAATACTTTTAATAAAGCCAAATTAATTAATACATAAGCAAATGTTACAATTAATATCCCTAACGTCATCGCCTTTGGTAATAACTTTGTTGGATTCTTCATTTCACCGCCAATAGAAGCAAGCAAGATCCATCCATCATAAGCAAATAAAGTTGCTAAAATCGCCATACCAATACTTTGATTTTCCGATAATGGCACAACTACATTAAAAATATCACTATTCCCTTTCCAAAAACCTAACAAAACAATTAATACGACGGGAATCAGTTTCCCCACCGTTGTAACCGTTTGAACAATGCCTCCATACTTTGTTCCAACACTATTTACAGCGCCAAGGAATATGACTGTACCAATTGCAATTGGTAAATTCCACGATGTATCTAAATAAAAGAAGTTAATGATTAAAGAACTAAAGTACAAACCTAACGTTCCAATAATAGCTGGTCCATATACAATTGTTTGCATCCATCCCGATAAATACCCTAAGAAACTCCCATAAATTTCTTCTAAATATGTATACAACCCACCATTTTTTGGAATTTGCGCTCCAATTTCAGCTACCGTTAAACCACTAGCTAAAGTTAATAAACCTCCAATGACCCAAGCAGCAATCGCCATATTGGAACTACCGGTATAATCCAATACACTCCCTGGTTTCATAAATACACCAGAACCAATAATTGTTCCAACAACGATGGATAACGCCACCGTTAATCCAATTTTGTTCTTCTCATCATGATGCATATTATGTATCCTCCTTCCAATTCTAGTGTGATGCAAAATGAAATAAAAAACACTCCTCCCTCAAAAAGGGACGAGTGTTTTATTCGTGGTTCCACCCTTGTTTAATTAGCAAAGCGATACACTTCACCAACTTCTCAAGTTTCCATAACGGCTTTCACCGGCAAGCAATTACTCACTGATTCATTGCTGCAGTTCAGAGGTGGTAATTCATTCTTTCGTATTAGGAAGCTTACAGCCTAAGGCCTCCCTCTCTGAGAATCGTAAAAAATAAATCATGTCCTCATCATCACTTCTTGATGTCGAATTTTGTAGTTACTGTTCATTATATTGGATTTTTCAAAAAAATCAATAATATTACTGATATAATATATAAAAATATCTCTTCTTATAGTATAACAAAAGCTATCCTATTTTTCGAATCTCCATAAAACAGTATGTTATCTATTCCTTGTATTACTACATAGTAAATATCTCGATTATAGAGGCCGAAGTAAACAAAAAAACAAGTTCAACAAATCAATGCCATTCATTTTTAAGCACTTTCTCCTATACTTTTTATTTCATCGCCATAGAGAGATACTAGCTGTACAATACAAAAGCGCCGCTCTCAATTAGAGCGGCGTTTTCCTCTAGGCGCTTTGTAGTTGGCCTTGTTCACGTTCTATGAATTTTCTTAATATCATTGTTTGCATCATTGTAAAGGTATTCCCAGTAACCCAGTACAACACAAGCCCTGATGGTGCAGCAAATCCCATAAATAAGATCAATGCCGGCATCATAAACTGCTGAATTTTGAGCATTTGAACTTGGTCTTTAGGTGTCACACTGGATTGCATCACCTTCATTTGAACAAATGTTGTGAACGCTGCAAGAATCGGTAATATATAGTACGGATCTGCATGTCCTAAATTGACCCATAAAAACGAAGAGGTACGAATCTCTTCTGTGCGGCTAATCGCATAATATAGCGCCGAAAAAATAGGCAATTGAATCAAGAGTGGCCAGCACCCAGCTAGTGGATTCCAACCGCCTGATTTCATTAGTTCTGACATTTCTTTTTGATACTCTTTTTGTTTTTCAATATCCTTGCTTACATCACCATATTTGTCCTTCAACTTTTGAAGCTTAGGTTGCATTTGTTTCATTTTCATTTGACTGCGATATTGCGAAATAGCTAATGGAATCATTGCGAAGCGAACCAAAAGCGTAATAAAAATAATCGCAATCCCAAAACTCCCGCCAGCTATATGGTTATGGGCAAATTGAAGCATAAGTGAAATGGGATAAACAAAATAGTGATCCCAAATTCCAGTACTGTTTGCATCAATAGGACTTGCATGACTGCAACCAGATAAAACAAAAACAAGTAACAATGATAAACGAATGAGCACAGCTCGATATGATTTTAACATGTTCATTCCTCCAATGTTTCGTAATGAATTAGCGAAACATTGGTGTATACGGACCAGCTTCCTCACTCTCATCGCTTGATTCCTGTCTACGAACAGAATGAACCATTCCGTATTTATAAAAAATAGAAAAAAACAGAAAATGATCTATACTCTCCTCACATGTATCAACAAATGCAGAAGCCCTTTGTCTACTGCTCGATGCTTGTTGACGTACAAAACGAGAAATATTAGTGAGGAGAAAAACTTCTAATAAACATAATGCTGTCGTTACAACAGATATATATAAAGCAATATCTTGCAATAAAAAGTCCATCGCTTCACATCCTTAGTAACGTCATTTTAGCACATTCAACAAATATTCTCTATTTCCTTATAATTTCAAAACAAGTTTTGTATATTCCCTCACAAAAATAGTCTAAAACATCATTGTATTCGCTTTCTTTAGTATATTCACACATGCAATTGAATAGGTTGTTTTTTTAGAAATTTATAAAATTTTTGTATTATACTAAAACGGTTGCCAGTTTCTGAAAAAAGCTTTATTCTCTTCTTGTAATCAAAAATGAATATGGAGATGAAACATACTATGGGTCAATTAGGAGACGCCGATTACGTTCCCGATACCGCCTTTTTATCCTTCCCAGCGGCTAAAACATTTCACTTAGAATTTATCATACAATTGATTGTTATTTTTGTAGCTTCTATCTTGTATGCAATTTCGATGAATATGTTTTTTATCCCGCACAATATGATTAGCGGTGGATTTGCTGGAGTAGGGATGATTATTGGTTATTTAATGCACTACAATATTGGTGCACTTATCTTTCTACTCAATGTCCCACTTCTTATTTTAAGTCATTTTTACTTAGGTAAGAAAACAACCTTTTTAACAGCTTATTTCGTAGCAGTATCGTCGATCGCTATGAACATTATTCCAGTGCATCAAGTATCAGAAGATATTTTGCTTTCTTCTGTATTTGGCGGAGTCCTCTGCGGAGCTGCAACGGGAATTATTTTCCGATTCGCTTCTTCAACTGGTGGATTTGATATTGTTGGGTTGATTGTAGCGAAATATAAAGATATCTCAATTGGAGCTATCATTTTCGTGTTCAACCTCGTTCTACTTGTTGTTGCTGGCTTTATTTTCGGTTGGGATATTACATTGTATACGTTGATTAGCCGTTTTGTTGTCAGCAAAGTAATTGATGCTGTGCATACGAAACATATCAAATTAACAATTATGACAATTACAGAAAAAGGCGAAGAAATCAAAAGCTCACTACTGCATCATGGCATCCGTGGTGTAACAATGGTAGACGCTGTCGGCGGCTATACCAACCATAAGAAGAAAATCATTTACACTGTCGTAACTCGCTATGAGTTAGGAGAAATCAAACGCATTATTCGTCACGTAGACAATCATGCATTTATGAATATTACTGAAACTGTCGAAATCGTTGGCCGTTTCAAGCGCATATAAGAAACCGCAAGGAATTTACTTTCCTTGCGGTTTTATTTTATTATCACTTATCGTAAAATCAGATAATTCTATTATTATAAGCGAAAATATGTTATAATATAGTGAGCAAGATTTACAAAAAGAATGTATAGACTTGGGAGTTTCTCTTACTTTTATAAGCAAAACGAAACGAGAAGTCAGGTATATTTCAAATACAACTTTGCAAAATAACTATTATTTACACACCTTATCGAATCATCTTAGTTATTCTTCATTATTCTTTTTTGAAAAGAACTTCTTTCTATTATACCTACCTTGTTGACTTCCAAATCATCTTATTACATAAGGAGATGAATATATGAATCAATATATACGATATACAATAGCTGTCTTGTTTGCGATGATCGGCGCTGCCATTTGCTTTTGGACAAACATTCAGCTTGGAGAACATATCATTTTTAATGGAATAGAATCGCTTGTAAGCGCTGCAATATTAGGCGGATATATTTACTTCCTCTTCAATCCAGAAGAAAACGCCCAAAAAACAATGCTACTAACAATGATTGGAATTGTAGGGGGCTGTATCTCCTACTCCATGACAAACTATACATTACCACTTCAATTAAGCTCTGCTTTCTTCCACGGTCTTTGGACTTGGTTTATCGCATTTTGCTTAGCGGATGTGTTTAACCTATTACAAGACCCTCCTGAAGGAATCGAGAGCAATTCTTAAGCTGGAAGATTCCTCTTCCAGCTTTTTGTTTTTTCCCTTTTCATAAAAATATATCGGCGCAACTTGAAATATATCGGCGATTCTTCTCCATTTATCGGCGCAAATCGTATTTTATCGGCGATTCGACATAGAATATCGATTTACCAACAAATTACGACAAAGGATAGGTAGAGCATGATTGCTACTGCTCACCTATCCTTATTTATCCTCTATACGGGGGATTTCAGAAATATCTTGCCTTTTCTAAGTTTTAACATGGAATGGTCCTCACATTAATTTTCATTTTGAACAAATACACGTTTCAATTGCTTACGGAAACGAATACATAAGGTAATTGCTACAATCAAAGCAATCACAAAAATGATCTTCCCACTATGTTGTCCCAGTGCACCAAAGATATCATGTAAATTTCCACCTAACCAATAGCCACCAATTAAAAAGAACATTACCCAGAATAAAGCACCTGAATAAATTGTAATTGCAAAGCGACGAAATGGTAGATTAATAATTCCTCCAAAATATCCGGTAAAGTGACGTACACCTGGGATAAAGAAGCCAATAAAGATTAAGAAATATCCATACTTATCAAACCACATTCTCGTTAAATCAATTTTTCTTTGTGTTAAAAAGACATACTTTCCATACTTTTGTACAAAAGGCATCCCAA
Organism: Bacillus cereus group sp. BfR-BA-01492; assembly: GCF_022662815.1. Taxonomy (NCBI): domain Bacteria; kingdom Bacillati; phylum Bacillota; class Bacilli; order Caryophanales; family Bacillaceae; genus Bacillus; species Bacillus cereus group sp. BfR-BA-01492. The sequence goes on along the minus strand of NZ_JAKUEH010000009.1, from coordinate 139,617 downwards.
GCTTATTTCCTAAAAAGTATTGAATCGTCATTCCAATACTCGTCCCAATAAATGATAAAGTAATTAACACGAATAAGTTTAAATCTCCTGTATGTGCTAAATATCCTGCATAAGCTAATGTCGGCTCTCCTGGAAATGGAAGAGCAATATATTCTAATAGTAATCCAACAAGTACAACATAGTAGCCATATTGCTGAAATAACTCATGAATCCATTCCATGTCATCTCTCCTTTTCTAATCCTATCAACAGGAATCACGTACTCATTGTTACTATTATTGTATAAAAAAATTGTCGAAATAACTATCATAACAGCTTACATTTTTATTACATTTTTGTAAGATATACATCAACTTATTTCCACGAATTCCATTCTATATATTTCCAAATCACATCCGCGCTAACTTAAATCGCATCCATTTGTTCTATATAAAAAACTATTTCAAAAAATACACGTTCTTATAAACACTTCATTTACAAGACTTTATCCATTTTTATATAAATACCCTTTCTATTTTTTAAAAAAACGTTCTATATAAAAAACCATATTAAACTCATCTCAACTTCATATTAGCTTCATATACATATTGTAAAATTATATCGGAATTTGTTGAAAAGTATAACTAGTGAATGTGCAATATATTAAATTGAATAAATATAAATAATTCCAAAAAAAGGAGCAAAGGAGAATAGAAATGGAAGCGTATAACATGCACAATTTTATCAATACAGAAATTGAATCTCAGCCGCATGAAACAACTTTCAATCTACACATATGCGAAGCAAATGAATTTGATGTAAATTTAACAAAATCAACAACATTATCCTTTATTGTTACAAAAAGAAATATCAAAATTATTACTAGAAAGTGGATCAATTCTCGGCAAGAAAGTATGATTGGTAAAAGTTATATTATTCCAACTCAAGCATTTCACTATCTTCTACCTATTATTTGTGAAAATGAAGAAGAAATGATTATTCAAGTACAAAGCTTTGGCACAAGCGGTGAACTTCTACTTAACGAGAGATTGCTAATCAATAAAAATAACCGCAAGAATAGTACGAAAATCACTACCTTTTTTGAAGCTTTAAATGAGAATATTATTCAAACGTTACGTACTTTCCAAATTCAATGTATGTAGTACAGTCATAAATAATTTATCCGTACTTATTATTTTAACTGATAAAATGAGCAAGAGGAGTATAATGATGAAGAAGTTATTATTAGTTGTGTTATCTATATCGGTTTGGGCATTTCCTTTCAAAACTACTGAAGTAAAAGCAGCTTCACCATCTCAACAACTAATTGTTAACACGAATACACATAAGATGGCATTCTATCAAAATGGAGTATTAATAAGAAGCTTTACTGTCGCTACTGGAAAATCGACAACACCTACTCCAACAGGGTCTTTTATTATTGTTAACAAAATTAAAAATCGTCCTTACTATACTGGCCATATTAAAGGTGGCGATCCACGTAACCCGCTCGGTGATCGTTGGCTCGGATTAAATATGGCAGGCACATGGGGAACAACATATGCGATCCATGGAACAAATAACAATCAAGCCATCGGTAAATCTACAACGCTTGGTTGCATTCGTATGTATAATAACGATATTCATTGGTTATTTGAACAAATTCATGAAAAAGCCACTGTCATTGTAAAAAACTAGTTTATATACTGAAACAAGAGAAAACCCTTGTATTAGCCAAGAACTTATCTTGGCTTCTTTTATTTCCTTTATTTCTTTGTTTACAGTAGCAAAGCAGTTGTCTTTACATATATAATAAAAATAACTTTATTAAAAAAGGCTATTAACATTTATAAAAACAAATATTAAAATTATACAGTTGTATTGTTTCATAAATTTCCTATTACATACTATAATAGAATTATCGTGAATGAATTTTTTAACCCCATATATCTTCCCACATATTACATACTTTCACTGTACTGTAATAGCGGAGGGCTTATTATGTATACGAGCAATAGAAATTGATTATAAAGTGAACCTTTAATCAATGCGGGCTTCATCCCCACTGATTATGAGGCTTCGTCAATCGGCTTTTTACGGGTAGTTCACCTCTCACCTAACTTCTTGCTTTCACTAAGCCTTGAAGTGTGAGCCTTACTGCCCTAAAATAGCGGGATAAATGTTGCATTTGAATATTTTAGTAAAAAGCGTTATTTAGGAGGTGTTACTATGACGCATATACTAGTGATTGAAGATAATCCAGATATACAAGAGCTTATACGAGAATTTTTGACTGCACAAAATTATGAAGTTGATGTTGTAGGTGCAGGAACAGAAGGCATTCTTCTATTCCAAAAGAATTTATACGATCTTGTTCTGTTAGATGTAATGTTACCAGATATAGATGGATATAGTATTTGTAAAATTATCCGTGGTCAGTCAGACGTACCGATTATTATGCTGACAGGTCTACAAAATGAAGAAAATGAAATTAAAGGTTTTGAGCTAGGAGTCGATGATTACATTACAAAGCCTTTTCATTATGCCATTTTTATCAAACGAGTTGAAGCAGTATTGCGAAGAGCGGCTTCAACAGAGGTTGAAAATGCAAATATACTACAATTCCATGAACTGATGCTAAATTCCACTGCATATGCTGCATATGTAAATGGTGATCAAGTGGAACTTACAACAAAAGAGTTTGAAATTATATATACGTTATTACAAAACCGTGGGAAAGTATTATCAAGAAGTGATTTGTTAAATAAAGTATGGGGCTATGAACATTACGGTGATGTGAGGGTAATTGATACACATATTAAAAATTTAAGGAAAAAATTATGTATTCCTTATATTAAAACGGTGAAAGGCATTGGCTACAAAATCGACTCTTAAAAAAGGGAACATCACCAGAAATATTTTTATTAAAACCATGTTATTTTGTATCCTTTTATCACTATGTCTTTATCAAGTTATTTATTTTCTATTATCAAACTATGATAAAGAGCATCACAGGCATTCTATTCATTCAAAGGAATTACAGACAACGCAGGACGCGTTTTCGAATGCAAAGGATGTTCAAAATAAAAGCGAACAAAATAAAGCATTTTCCGGAAGTCTATCAAACCTTCCACCTTCTAGTGTAGATATTCAATCGCTCTATACTGCACTTAATCATGTTTTACATCATAATCAAGAGGCAAAAGAAAATGCGCAAAGCCCTTCTCATGTAAATAGTAAATATGTATCACCTTTACACTCTGAACAACAAGCTAGCCAAACTGCTAACTCAGATGCAACAAAACAAGAAGACAAATCAAAAGATGATATGAGCCTTGCAGAGGTATTCAAGCAGCTCGCTCCTCATATCGCGCTAACAATGTTGACCGTCTCACTCCTTGGCTCTTTCATTTATACAACATTAATAGCGAAACCATTTCAATATATGAGCGAAACATTGCGAGAAATTATGAATCTCGATTTTGCTGATAAACCATCTGCAAATACAAATGTGCAAAAAGAAAATTATGGTTTAGAAACTTTAGCTGTTGGAGCACAGCAAATTGTTAAAAGATTACATGAAACAAATAAAGATTTAAGAAACGAACTGAAAAGAGAACAAGAACTCGAGAGATCGCGTAAAGAATTTATGTCCATGCTGTCTCATGAATTAAAAACACCAATTACAGCTGTTATGGGGCAATTAGATGGGATGATTCACGGAATCGGCGCTTATAAAGATCGCGATAAATATTTAAAACGTTCTTATGAGATGATGCAGGATATTAACAATTTAACGGAAGAAATGTCGGAATTATCCAAAATACAAAATCCTCAGTTCAAACCGAATCTACAAATCATTTGCCTATCTAACATACTTGAAGATATTATGAAGAAGGTAGATTATTTTGTAAATGTAAAGCAATTAAATGTTCAATCTAATATCAAACCAGACGTACAAATTTTAGCTGACCATAAATTTATTCAAACAGCCATTTTTAATATTGTTTCAAATGCGATTAACTATACAATCGATCATCAACATGTATATATAAAACTTTATGAAAAGCCAAATGCTTATGCTTTAGAAGTATTAAATACAGGTACACAAATTGAAGAGGAAAAATTAGCTCATCTATTTGAACCGTTTTATCGTGCCAATCCTAGCAAACATGGTCTAGTACATGGAAGCGGTTTAGGCTTGTATATTGTAAAACAAATATTAGATAAGCACCAATTCCCTTACGGCATTCAAAATACGCCTCAAGGTGTAAAATGTTCGATTGTGTTTCCAAAAGCTTTGTAGCATCCCTTGACTCTACAATCGCTTCGAAACATAATAGAAAGAGAATTTCATATTCAAACTCATATGTCTTTATGAGAGGCGGAATTTTGCAGAGCTTTACTCTGTTTCGTTCGCCCGTTGTCCTAACTTGGACAACGGGCGTTTTTTTATTTAGAAAGGAGATTTTGTATGGAAAAATTTAAGTTTTCATTATTAGTTTTATTGGGAGCATGTAGTTACGGTGTACTTTCTACAATTTTCAAACTCGGTTTTATGAATGGTTTTTGCGCACACGAACTATTAGGTGGACAATATATATTTGGCTGGATTGGACTTTTACTTCTCGTCCTCTTCTTTTCACGTCATAAAATCTCAAAAAAACAAATATTTTCCTTACTAGCTGTCGGAACAACAATGAGCATGACTGGCATTTTTTACGCTATTTCAGTAGAAGAATTACCAGCTTCTATCGCCGTTGTATTACTCTTTCAATTTACATGGATTGGGGTAGTCATTGAAGCAATTGCTAACAAAGCATTTCCAAGTCGTGAAAAGGTAATTTCCATTATCATTTTATTTACTGGAACCTTATTTGCTGGTGGGGTATTTGAAGGTCTTGGTCAAACTTTCTCTACAAAGGGCATTATCTTTGGATTATCGGCCGCTCTTTCTTTTTCCTTATATATATTTGTAAGCGGACGTGTAGCAAATCATGTATCACCTTATACAAAAAGCTTTCTCATGACAACAAGTGCGACATTTATTATTTGTCTATTCTTCCCACCAGCCTTTTTAATCGATGGCACCTTACAAGCAGGATTGTGGAAATATGCTTTCTTCCTTGGATTTTTCGGGGTCATTGTACCAGTCATTTGTTTTTCAATCGGTGTTCCAAAAGTAGGAACCGGACTCGGTACCATTTTAGGAGCTGCTGAACTACCAACAGCAATCATCGCTTCTATCACACTTGTTCATGAAGTCGTGTCTCCACTTCAGTGGCTTGGCATCATTTTTATATTGATTGGTATTTTCACACCGCAGTTTCTTAAAACACGTTCATTCAATCAAAGTATGTAGAAAGGAAATTGAAAAACCTTGTTACTATATCATGCAAAAAAGGATCCTATCCCTTCACGGATAGGATCCTTTTTTGCATGCTTAACGCATATAAGTTGAGGTTGGAGATTACCATAATTCTGTAGAATAGGACACAAGGTATTTCAACATTTTGTCTCTGACTTTACGTAGTCAAAAGGGGTATGACTAACATAACGAAGAGTAATGTTTCAATCGACATTGATAACGATTATCAATATCAACTAATTAGAAGTATACATGATGTGTTCTAGAAATACAATAGTTTTTTATTTATATTTTTTACTATAGAAATGTAAACATTTTACGAACATTCCCATAAATTAGGTATTGAATCCCTATAATCTGCTATACTTGTACTAGAATATGAAGCACTTCTTCATTTAAAGTGTTTCAATTCTTTTTCATATATATCAATTAATTATAATAATCGGTTTTAAAGGTGGGGGAATTATGAAACAGATCGGAATTCGTAAAAAGCTTCTCTTCATGTTTTTAGGTATATGTTCTTTATTTAGTATTGCACTCATTATTATTCTTTCCTATGCAATAAGTGAGACGCACAAGGCTGAAACCTTAAAATCCGAAGTATCAAAACGAGCTATTATTTTAAAAGAGAGAGGAGATTGGTTTCAAGCACAAGTTGCTGGCCTGCAGGAATACTTACTATCTCATGATCAAAAAGGATTAGATAAATTTAATCGAGAAGGCAAAAAATTAGCAGATACACGCAAAGAAGTGACAAGTGATAAAAAACTGTCAGAAGGGATGAAAGAAGCTATTTTAATGGGGGGAAAATGGCGCAGTGTGATTGATAATGAAGTTCTTCCGCTTGCACGTGAAGGAAAATGGGAGGAGGCCTCCAAAATTGCAATAGAACAAACGGATTACGTCAATGATTTATTGGATCGCTTTACGAAATATGCAAATAAAGAAAAAGAAAAACAAAATCAATTAATTGAAGATATTCATACTTCATCCGAATTCATCCAATATATTATTTTCTTCTCGCTTATTGCATGTACGATTATTTCTATCTTATTAGCTTGGTGGTTCTCCGGCCAGCTTGTTAAACCGATCCAAAAAATTGATTCTAAATTAAAAGAATTAGCTTCTAAAGATGGTGATTTAACAGCAAGATTAGACGTAAATAGTAAAGATGAAATTGGCAACATCGCTCATTCTTTCAATCAAATGCTCGCAAATTTACAACATATTATTCAACAGGTACAACAAACATCTATGAACGTAAAAGAAGCATCGCTAAGCATGTATTCTAGCACCATTGCTTCTATGGATGCGTCTTCACAAATCCAAGATACAATGGTATCTCTTGATGATAGTATTCGTTCACAAGTTTCTAGTATAGAAGAAAGCTCCACTGCTATGGACGACATGTCGAAAAGCGTGCAGCGCATTGCGGAATCTGCTTCATCTGTCGCAGAATTAGCAATGACAACCGCTGAAAAAGCAGACGATGGTGGCAAAGTGATTGAAAAATCAATTTCACAAATGAATACAATACATGAAGCAGTCAATGCTACATCACAAGTTGTAGAACGCCTAATTACACATACAAAACATATTGATACAGCTGTACAATCCATTTCTAATATTGCGGAACAAACAAACTTATTAGCTTTAAATGCTTCCATTGAAGCTGCTCGTGCTGGGGAACAAGGAAAAGGATTTGCGGTTGTCGCAGATGAAGTTCGTAAACTGGCTGAACAATCTAAAACAGCAGCAACTGATATTAACCATTTATTACGTCAAATTCAAAATGATACACAAGCTGCAAATGATATGATGACACAAGGGCAGTCAGAAGCATCTCAAGGAATTACGGTCATTCGTACTGCTGGTTCTTCTTTTTCAGCAATTGTTAACCATATAAATGGCGTTTCTACACAAATGCAAGAAATGTCTGCTACTGCTGAAGAAATGGCTGCAAGTGCTGAAGAAATGAATGCATCCTTAAATAATATCGCCTCCATTTCAAATGAGGTGGCAGCTGATACAACCCAAACATCCAATTCAGCTGGCGAGCAAGTTCATGTAATGAAAGAAGTCGCTACAAAGTCATCCGAGATGAAAGCTACTGTAGAGGAACTTGAAGCACTTGTTGCACATTTTAAAACAACTTCATAATAGATTGAAAGAGAGACTTTTCATTTGTCTCTCTTTTTTATTATTTATCATTGATTTACATATATCTCGAAAAGAAATATCTTATGCTTTCCTCTTTGAATGACTGTCTGCTATAATTCCTAATGGAAAGAACGCTTTATTCCAAAAGATACGGAATAAAGCTTTTTAAATTCTTATATAAAAAAATCTTAATAGAATGATTAAAAGGAGGTTTTATCATATGAGTTTTATCAGTATTCGCAAAAAATTGATATTCATGATGATAGCAACTTGTGCTTTATTCGGTATTGCATTAGCTCTTATTTTATTTTTCGCTACCGATCAATCCGAAAAAGCCGAGACATTACAAACAGATATCTCCCCTTTAGCAACAGAATTAAAGGAACATGGAGAGGCTTATCAAGTGCAACTTTCTGCTCTACGTGGTTATTTGTTACAACATGATCAAGTGGAAATCGACAAATTTCATGAAATGAGTAAATACATTGAAAGTACAAAGGACAAACTTCTTGCGGACTCTCATGCCACTCAACAGCTAAAAGATACAATGCAACTAGGGGCGAAATGGAGAGAGTTTATTGCAACAAAAGTCTTTCCACTTGCAAAAGAGGAGAAGTGGGAAGAAGCGATTAAACTTGCTGAAACAGAAAATGCTACTGTCTATAAAGTAATAGGTGATTTCACAAACTATAGCAATGAACAAGCAAAACTACGTGAACAATCTATTCAAAAAATCGACCAATTCTCATCGATCATTGAATATGTTGTATTGTTATCTCTTATTATCTGTAGTATTGTTGCCATTATTCTTGCATGGTGGTTCTCTGATAAACTGGTTAAACCAATTAAACAAATTGATATAAAGTTAAAAGAATTAGCATCTCAAGAAGGGGACTTAACAGGTCGTTTACAAGTAAACAGTAATGATGAAGTTGGCGAAATTGCTACTTCCTTTAATAAGTTGTTAGAAAATTTACAGCACATTATTCATCGAGTACAAAAAACATCTAAGGAAGTTCAAACAGCTTCTGAAAATATGCTCGAAAAAACGAATACATCACGAGAAGCTACATTAAAAGTTCAGCGGACCATGTCTGAATTAGAAACAAGTATTCAATCTCAAACTTCTAGCATGGAAGAAAGTTCTACTGCTATGGATGATATGTCCATTAATGTGCAGCGCATTGCGGAAGCCGCTTCTTCTGTTGCAGAGTTAGCTGTTACTACTTCAGATCATGCCAATAACGGTACTGCCGTTATTCAGAAATCGATTACACAAATGACAACAATTCATGAAGCAGTCAATGCTACATCAGAAGTTGTCGAACGTCTAATCACTCATACAAAACATATCGATACAGCATTGCAATCTATTTCTAACATTGCGGAACAAACAAATTTACTTGCTCTCAATGCTTCTATCGAGGCTGCTCGCGCTGGGGAACAAGGAAAAGGATTTGCGGTTGTCGCAGATGAGGTCCGCAAACTTGCGGAACAATCTAAAACAGCTGCAACTGATATTAACACGCTATTGCATCAAATTCAAAATGATACAGAAGCAGCAAGTTCTATGATGTCACGAGGACAAACAGAATCCTCAGAAGGAATTCATGTCATTCGCAAAGCTGGAGATTCCTTTACAACAATTGTGGAACAAGTAAACCATGTTTCTACACAAATACAAGATATCTCTGCAACAGCGGAAGAGATGGCAGCAAGTGCCGAAGAAATGAATGCATCTCTTAACAACATTGCTTCTATCGCTAATGAAGTATCAGCAGAAACGACTCAAACTGCAAAATCAGCGGAAAGAAAAGTAATTGTTATGAATGAAATGACTTCTACAGCAAGTCAAATGAAACGAACAGTAGAAGAATTAGATACGCTCGTATCGCGATTTAAAACAGAATAATTCCCCTCTTATCCAGGTATTCCTTTTAAAGAAGCCTGGATTTTTTTACTTTCTTAAACACTTTCTATTACTGCAGATGCTCTCGCACGAGATTCTCCACATATGTAGCGATATTCACAAGCTCGCGTTATTTCCCATATAATCTATATGTATGCTCCTTTCTGCTACTTACCACCATTATAGAAAGGGTTCCATGAAACAGTGTGAGCTATTTCACTGCATCTTTATCTTTTTTCCTTTATAATGAGAATGACTATCACTAATATTAGGAGTGTGCTGCATGTCAAAAGAATTTGAAGATAAGATATATGCAAACTTGGAAGCTGTGATTGATCCTGAATTAGGCGTTGATATCATCAATCTTGGTTTAGTATACGATGTTACCGCTGACGAACAAAATAACGTTGTTATTACCATGACGATGACTTCTATCGGTTGCCCGATGGCTGGGCAAATTGTATCCGATGTAAAAAAAGTACTATCAACAAATGTACCTGAAGTAAACGAAATAGAAGTAAATGTTGTTTGGAATCCGCCTTGGTCTAAAGAACGTATGTCCCGTATGGCAAAAATCGCTCTTGGCATTCGTGACTAATGTACAAAAGACCTGACTCAGCTGAGTCAGGTCTTTTCCCCTATTATTTTACACCTACCGCCTCATAAGCTTTGTCTACAGCTTGTACCGCTTTAGAATTTTCACCATATAAATCTTCAGCAGCTTGCAGGGCAGCTTGACGCATCATTTTAAAATCAGCATTTGCAGTTAAATATTTCGTAAGCGCATGATAGTAAATTTTTTCTGTCGCTTCGCGGCCAATGCCAGTTACTTTTACACCGTAATGCTCTCCGCCCTCAGAAACTAAATATGCCGCTTTATTATTAATACTACTATTAATATGAACGCCACCGTTATCATATGGCCCTACATAACGTTTGCTATAATGATCTGGGTACCCTTCACCTGGTTTTAACGGATTTGGAATCGAAGCTGGATCTTTCAGAGAACGAAGAGCATCTCCTTCAATATCAGGCGTGTAAATATCAGCCCCTATATCCCAGCTTTTCTTCTCAACCATAACGCCCATAATATCCGATATCGATTCGTTCAATGCACCTGATTCATTTTGATAAACTAAATTCGCTGTATATTCTGTTACAGCATGTGTTAATTCATGACCAATTACATCTAATCCTGCAGATAATGGAATAAATGTTTTTCCATCTCCATCACCATATACCATTTGTACACCATTCCATGCTGCATTATTCCAAGCCTCACCTACGTGAACAGCAGAAATGAGCTTTGCACCTTTATTGTCGAAAGAATTGCGATTAAAAGTCTTTTTATAATAATCATATACTTTTCCGGCATTTACATGTGCGTCAACTGCAGCTTTATCCTCAAAGAACTTGGATTTACTCTCTATTTCCTCTCCTGTATAACCAAGCCACTGTGATAAAATCATAAATAAATTCTCATCCATATTTTTTGCGTCAAATGTATGAACACCTTGCCCACGTTTACCATCAAACAAGTTATATGCACCTGTTTTCTCATCTTGAGCAATTTCAAATGATTCTTTGTTTCCTAATACACCATATCCAAAGCCTGTAATATGATCGATTGCATTATATTTCTCAATCACGTTTCCATTTGTTGCATCAATAAAATAATGCCAATATCCTGGAGCTGGTTTAGAAATAGATGCTTTTACAAGATAAGTAAGATAGTAGTTTCCGTCTTTTTCATACACGTATAAATCTTTTTTCACACCATCATAGTGACTCACTTTTCCAATTTCTTTTTCAATATTTGCCTTTGCAATATTTACAGCTTGTTCATCCGTAATACTTGTTGCAGTTGGAATATTTTTATCCTCTAAATTCGGAATGACTTGTCCGAAAAAAGCCTTCACATTATTTTCTTTATCAAATGTGATCGTTTGATCTGACCCATATACAGGAATGTTATTATATTTCTCAACTAGCTTCACATGAGTTGTCCCCGAGTTCTCATCTTTCTCTTCCCCAACAATATTGAAATGTTTTTCTACATTTCCGGCTAATTTGAACATTGCTTTCTTACTCTCTAAATATTGAAAGACAGATTCTTTTTTATCTACTCCTTCTGGTGCTTTCCATTCTTCACCTATGTAAGCAGGCGTTTTAAATTTTTGGTGATATTGAATTTGTTCTTCTGCCTGTGCTTTTGGTGTCCCTAATCCCCCAAATCCTAAAGCAATAACAGATAGAGCTAATGCGGACGAAACAATTTTCTTTTTCAAACGAGCACTCCCCATTCCCCAAAAATTTTTTGACACCCTTATATATTTCAAAAAAAGGAAAATATATCCTTTCACCAAATGTTGAGAAACAATTTTCTTACAATTCCATACCAAACAGAAAATAAAAGAAGTAGCGCATCTTTTTCATGCCCTACTTCTTTTTATAAGTCATATCTCTTATTGTTTTTTCATCTCAATCGCCAAATAATGTGATTGCTCTTTTGCTTGAATACGGATGTCCTCCTCAACAACTTCCGCTGCATCTCGCATGACAAGTGTTTCACCATTTACAATACCGCTTCCTTCAATTTGTACAAGATAAACTTGACGTCCTTCCTTTACAGGGAAACGAATCTCTTTTCCTGCTTCTAATGATAAAGAATATACATTTGCATCTTGGTGAATGGTAATTGGTGCATCACCATCAACTGGGGACACCATATGGAACCATGTATTTTCACGCTTATTCCAATCAAATTTAAACTCTCCATAGTTTGGCTTATGGCCAGCATAGTCTGGTAGAATCCAAATTTGTAATAGACGCAATGTTTCATTTCCTAAATTATGTTCACTATGAAATACCCCTGTACCAGCACTCATATATTGAACATGCCCACGCTCAATTGTACCGCGGTTTCCCATACTATCTTGGTGCGTTAGCGCTCCATCTACAACGTAAGAAATAATCTCCATATCACGGTGTGGGTGCATATCAAATCCTGTTTGTGCTGCTACTAAATCATCATTTATAACGCGAAGCACACCGAAGTTCATATTATTTGGATTATAGTAGTCTGCAAATGAAAAATGAAAATGTGTATTTAACCAACCGTGATTTGCTCTTCCCATATTTTTATGATCAATTTTTTGAAACATATTCTTCACCTCATTTTATCTCATATTCGAGATATTTTCTTAAAATTTTTTATTGTAACTTTCGAAGTAGTTCTAATAATTGTTGTTGTTCCTTATGATTTAACTTTCCAAATTGTTCTGCTTGAAATGTTTCTTGCGGTGGAACAGTTTCTTGATATAACGCTCTTCCCTTTTCTGTTAACGAAAGATATTTAGTCGTCCCTTCCCGTTCCCGCTGAATCCATCCTAACTTTTCCATCTTACTTAAAAGCTGCGTAATATTCCCTTTCGTAACAAATAACTTCTTTCCAAGTTCCTGTTGTGTTAATCGTTCTTGTCCACCAATTTGAGCCAAAACATCAAACTGTGCAGCAGACAAACTCCATTTCTTTAAATGCTGATTTGTTTCACGAATACTTTTGTTATAAAAGCGCGATAAACGGAACCATAATAACAAACCAAGTCTATCCTCTGTTTTCATTCCATCACCTCGCTCATTTCATATCATTAGTTTAGAACTAAACTTTAAAAATGTCAATTACTAAAGTTTAATAAGTAAAACGAAAGCATAGTAGATTTTATCACTATGCCTTAGTTTATTTTCCTTCTTATATACTCATTCATTTTTCGTTCAGCAAATGTACGAGCATCTCTTTCTATCCATCGTCGTTCATATGCCTCTGTATCTATATATAAAACATTCTGTTCATGCTGCATAGAGTGTCGAAACTCATGTAACAACGTTTTGAGCACTTGTTCATATTGTTCCCACCTACATATAAAAATGAGTCTTTTTTCTTTATGATAAAATCCGTTCAAAGGAAATAAAAATTCTTCTTCCTCTTCTCCTAACATTAAAAGAACTTCATTCGTCTCACACGTATCGCAAAAAATAACAGGAATTTCACACTTATCAATGAGTGAAAAAACATCGCTTTTCACTTGTTGAATATCCCAAGGAAACTCTGCATCCAGCACGTACCAATTTCCAGCTTGCTGATACACATTTTGAAACTGGAGTTCCATCTTCCTCCATTCCCCTTTCTACATCCCCTTTTTCTATATATATGCCACCACAAGAAGAAAAATAAACGTATATTCCTATATAACATTGCATCTCATTCAAAAAATCTTTTAAAATATTGTTTTAAAAGCTTGATTTATACCAATTACTAGATTATAATAATTATAAATTAGTAATCGATATAAAATAATAATTAAAAAGGAGATTGATCATATGAATACACAAGTAATCGAAGTATTAAACAAACAAGTAGCAGACTGGAACGTACTATTTACAAAACTACACAACTTCCATTGGTACGTAAAAGGACCTCAATTCTTCGTCCTACATGAAAAATTCGAACAATATTATACAGAAGCAGCTGAACACATTGATGAAATCGCAGAACGTATTTTAGCAATCGGCGGCAAACCAGTAGCAACAATGAAAGAATACTTAACACTATCTTCTGTTCAAGAAGCTTCTTATGGAGAAACTGCAGAAGGGATGGTTGAATCAATCTTGAAAGACTATGAAATGATGTTAGACGAACTCAAAAAAGGCATGGAAATTGCTGAAAACGCAAACGACGAAACAACATCTGACTTACTACTCGGTATTTACACAGAACTAGAAAAACACGCTTGGATGCTACGTGCATTCTTAAACAAATAATACACGAAACGCGGATCCGACTGACCAGCCCTGACAGATAAGGTTCTTTCGTACAGAAAGCGCTCTTTACTTTCTCATACGGAAGAACCTTAGACACAAAGAGCCGGCCGCTAGGTCATGAAAATACACTTCACAATGAAACGCTCCCAAATTTTTTGGGGCGTTTCATTGTGATTCATATTCTCATTGATTCTACTGAAGAGCTCTCCTCCCCTTTCTATCTTATCTCTCTATTCAAAAACGCATGTTAAAAAACATGCGTTTTTGAATTCGTTATTTATGATAATTGTTTCCACTTATTCCCCATTACAGGGCGCTGATACTGTTTCAAATGTCGCAACAATTCTTCTGCATCATCTGCTGAAACGATTAATTCTTTATTAGATGGATTCATAAATCCTTCTTCTGCTGCACGATCTACCATTTGCAAAATCGGCTCATAAAAACCTTTCACATTTAATAAGCCAACTGGTTTATCATGAATTCCAATTTGCGACCAGCATACCACTTCAAATAATTCTTCAAACGTTCCATATCCACCAGGTAACGCAATAAATGCATCTGCAAGTTCTCCCATTTTCGCTTTGCGCTCATGCATTGTTTCTACTTCAATGAATTCTGTTAATCCTTCATGAACAATCTCTCCACGAAATAATCCACGAGGCATAACACCTGTAACATGTCCACCTAGACGTAACACTTCATTTGCTACTTCTCCCATTAACCCTACACGTGAGCCGCCATATACTAGCTCATAATTATTTTGGACAAGCATTTGTCCAAGTTTAATAGCCTGCTCTTTAAATTCGGGTCTCTCTCCTAAGTTCGAACCTGCAAATACACAAATCTTTCTCATACCTACACCCCAAAGCTATATATTGTTATGATACAATAAACATTGTACAACATATTGAGGGGATGGGAAAGAATTGAATATAGTTGAATTTCAAAGATGGATCGAGGAATTTTATGAAAAACGAAACTGGTTACAATATAATGCCTTTATTCGCTTAAATTTCTTAACAGAAGAAGTAGGTGAAGTGTCCCGCGTTGTGCGTGCCATTGAAATTGGACGAGATCGCCCTGATGAACAAACAAAAGGACAAGAAGAATTAGCACGAGAACTAAAAGAAGAACTTGGAGATGTACTAGCGAACCTTATTATTCTTTCACAGAAATACGACCTTGATTTACAAGATATTATGGAAGCACATGTCACAAAGCTTTCCAAAAGGTTCGAAACATCTAAATGAGAAGACGCCAAACCAAAAAGCAATGAGCCCACGCCCATTGCTTTTCTTACGAATTAAAGCATAACCCCAACGATAACCGCTGATAAGATACTTACTAATGTTGCACCATATACAAGTTTTAATCCGAATGATGATACAACGTTCGCTTGTTTGCCATCAATACTCTTCGTTGCACCTGCGATAATTCCGATAGATGAGAAGTTCGCAAATGATACAAGGAAGATTGATAAAATACCTACTGTACGAGCTGATAAATCACCAGCTACTTTTCCAAGGTCAAGCATTGCCACGAATTCGTTCGTTACTAATTTTGTTGCCATAATTTGTCCTGCTGTTAGCATCTCTGATGTTGGAATACCCATAATAAATGCTAATGGTGAGAAGATATATCCTAAAATGCTTTGGAATGTGATTCCGAAAATCGAATCGAATACACCGTTAATTGCTGTAATTAATGCTACGAAACCGATTAACATTGCCGCTACTGTTACAGCGATAGAGAAACCAAGCATAATATATTCGCCTAACATTTCAAAGAATGTTTGTTTCTTATCTTCTTGTAATTCTAAAATATCGTCCTCTTCTTTTACATCATATGGATTAATAATATGAACGATAATGAATCCACTAAATAAGTTTAATACAAGTGCTGTTACTACATATTTCGGATCAATCATTTTCATATAAGAACCGACGATTGACATCGATACTGTTGACATGGAAGATGCACAAAGTGTATATAAACGATTTTTCGGTAATTTACTTAATTGATCTTTTACTGTAATAAACACTTCACCTTGACCAACAATTGCAGCTGCTACTGCATTATATGATTCTAGTTTTCCTAAACCATTAATCTTACTTAATACGAAACCGACTGCACGAATGATAATCGGTAAAATTTTAATGTGCTGCAAAATTCCAATTAATACAGCTAAGAAAATAATTGGTAATAGTACTGTCAAAAAGAATGGTGCTTGTCCATCATTTGCTAGACCACCGAATACAAAATTAACCCCTTCTTCTGCATATTTTAAAATAGCGCCGAAACCATCTGCAATTCCTTTTACTAACACATATCCTATTTTTGTATTTAGTAAGAAATAGGCTAACGCTAATTGAATGACAAGCATAATTGCAATTGGTTTATATTTAATTTTCTTACGATCGGAACTTACAAGAAAGCCTAGTACAAATACTACCAGTAAACCAATTAGAAACATTACTAGTTTCATATGTGAATCCCCACTTCCCATGTGTTATCGGTTGTCCAACGAATGACGTCTGACTACTAATGTTAAAAAATAAAAAAACTCAAAATCAGTAAGCGTTTACATAAATTGCAATTTACAAATAGCGGTCTCTTCTTCCCTACCTTACTCAAAGTCTGAAATGGATACCACCTACAACACAAATTGTAAGCGTTATCTAACAGAAATGCAACATAATTTTTCCCTTATAGACAAAAGCAGTGAGTTTATGCTCACTGCTTTTGTCCTTTATAACATTACACCAACAATAATTGCTGATAAAATACTTACTAAGGTTGCGCCATATACAAGGCGTAATCCAAACGATGACACAACATTTGATTGATTTTCGTCGATTCCTTTCGTGGCTCCTGCGATAATTCCAATGGATGAAAAGTTTGCAAAAGATACGAGAAATACAGAGAGAATTCCGACTGTACGAGCAGATAATTCCCCTCCCACTTTGCCAAGATCAAGCATCGCAACAAACTCATTTGATACTAATTTTGTTGCCATAATTTGACCCGCTGTTACCACTTCCGATTTTGGAATACCCATTACAAATGCAAGAGGAGAGAAAATATATCCTAAAATAGCTTGGAATGTAATTCCAAAAATCGCATCGAACAAGCTATTAATTGCTGTAATTAATGCAACGAAACCAAGTAACATCGCTGCTACTGTTACTGCAATTGTAAAGCCAAGCATAATATATTCGCCTAACATTTCAAAGAATGACTGCTTCTTTTTATTTTCTAATTTTAACGTGTTTTCTTCTTCTGTAACATCATACGGATTAATAATATGAATAATAATAAATCCGCTAAATAAGTTTAGTACAAGTGCTGTTACTACATATTTTGGCTCAATCATTTTCATATAAGAACCAACAATTGACATCGATACTGTTGACATGGAAGATGCACAAAGTGTGTATAAACGATGCTTTGGAATTTTACTTAATTGATCTTTTACCGTAATAAATACTTCCGCCTGACCAACGATTGCAGCTGCTACTGCATTATATGATTCTAGTTTTCCTAAACCATTTACTTTACTCAACAGAAAACCAACAGAACGAATGAATAGCGGTAAAATTTTAAAGTGTTGCAAAATCCCAATTAATACAGCGAAGAATACAATTGGTAATAACGCTGTGAGGAAGAATGTCGTTTCCCCCTTATTCACAAGACCTCCAAATACGAAAACGATTCCAGATTCAGCATATGTGAGCAATGCTCCAAATCCATCAGAAATTCCTTTTACTAAAATATACCCAATCTGTGTACTTAATAGGAAATATGATAATGCCAATTGAACCATAAGCATCACCGCAATTGGTTTATACTTAATTTTCTTTCGATCTGTACTTATAAGAAAACCAAGTATAAATACAACAAGTAATCCTACAAGAAACATAACAAATTTCATATATAAAATCCTCCGTTTAAAACTTATTCAACATTTTAGTAAATTATTAAACATTGAACGTCTGACCATACAAAATAATCAATAATCCGAACTTTTATCTTTTACATAAAAACGAATATGATATCAATAAAAATCAATTTATCTCCTATTTACAAAGGCCTTAACCATTCTAACATAAATTTAAATTCACATCCTTATATTTCCGAAAAAAATTACAATAAACATAAAAAACTTATTAATGTTCGTCTTTTATAAATCCACAAAAAAGGTATCAGATTTTCTCTGATACCTCCTTATTACATAGTTTGTTCTTTTCCTTCTACTTTAGAATCTTCCCAGCACTCTGTATTTTCTAGCCCTGGAATCGAACTTGCATGAAACACTGGGTCTTTTCCTTGTTTCTTTTGTTTTACATAGTCTGATAATGCTGTAAAGGCAAACTTAGATAGAAATACAATCGCCACTAAGTTAATAACAGCCATAATTCCCATAAATAAATCTGCTAAATCCCACACAATTTGAATTGTAGCTACAGAACCAAGTATAACCATACCAAGCACTGCAATTCGGTAAACGATTAATATCCCTTTACTTCCATTTAAGAATTCAATATTTGTTTCACCATAATAGTAATTCCCAACAAGTGAACTAAATGCAAATAAGAAAATCGCGACTGCTACAAAAATAGATGCCCAAGGTCCAATATGTTGACTTAATGCTTGTTGTGTTAATTGGATACCATTTGTATGAGCTAATCCTGATACATCTGATAATAAAATAATAAATGCTGTACAACTACAAATTAACAATGTATCTGTAAATACCCCTAATGTTTGGATAAATCCTTGTTTGACTGGATGTGTTACATTCGCAGTTGCTGCTGCGTTTGGCGCACTCCCCATACCAGCTTCATTTGAAAATAATCCACGTTTTACCCCTAATAAAATAGCCGCTCCAAATCCACCACCAACAACTTCTTTAATCCCAAAAGCATGTAAAATAATTTCTTTAAATAAGCTTGGAATCTCTGTAATATTTGTAATGACTACAAACAGGGCAACTCCTATATAAATAAGTGCCATAACAGGAACAATCATTTCGACGGCGCGAGCAATTCGTTTTACCCCACCAAAAATAATAATTGCTAACAGCCCAGCCATTACAACCCCGACTAATCTACTATCTGTATGAAATGCGCCATCAAATGCTGCTGCTACAGTATTTGACTGTACAGCATTAAAAATCAAACCAAAACTAACTGTAATTAAAATAGAGAAAATAGCACCTAGCCAGCGCTTATTTAGCCCTTTTTCCATATAATACGCCGGTCCCCCACGGAACGTATTTCCATCTTTCACTTTATAAATTTGCGCTAATGTACTTTCTACAAAAGCAGATGCACCACCAATTACCGCAATCAGCCACATCCAAAACACAGCCCCAGGTCCACCAGTTGAAATTGCAATTGCTACACCTGCTAAATTACCTGTACCTACACGAGAAGCTGTACTCATACAAAACGCTTGGAACGAAGAAACACCACTCTTTTCCTTTTGTGCTTTACGTGTTTTCGAACTCGCTCCATCTCCTAGTAAGCGAATCATTTCACCAAAATAGCGAATTTGAACAAAATTAACTCGTAAAGAAAAATAAATACCAATACTAATTAACATCCCAATCATAATATATGTCCAAAGAACATTATTTATATCCGTAATCAATCTCGCTAACATTTCCATCAAATCACTTCCCCTCTCTTAACAATAAGAAAATTATATTCTAAAAAATTTTAAGAATCAACAAGTTTCGACAAAAAAATGTTAGGTTTTATGACATGATAGTGTAATTATTTATAACATCGTTTATTTTCTAAACAAACTGGGCATAATTATTTTTCATACAATGGAATTGACAAACAATAAAGCTGTAACTATAATGATTACATCAGATTGATAAAACAACCTGAGCATAAAACTATCTATCCACCTTTAGATATATAGCGTTACTACTTATTTTATAAAATTTCGGAGGGATTTCTTATGAAAATTGGAATTATCGGAGCAAACGGAAAAGCTGGAAGTCGCATTATGAAAGAAGCACTTGATCGCGGTCATGAAGTTACTGCAATCGTACGAAGTGCATCAAAAATTACAGACAAGAATGTAAAAGTATTAGAAAAAGACGTATTCGATCTTACTTCCAATGACCTTCAAGTATTCGATGTAGTTGTGAACGCATTTGGCGCTCCAGCTGGTAAAGAGCATCTTCACGTTGATGCCGGAAACGTATTAATTGAAGCAATGAAAGGTGCACCACATACAAAATTAATTGTTGTCGGCGGCGCTGGTAGTCTATTTGTAGACGAAGCAAAAACAACACGAGTATTTGAAACACCAGGTTTCCCAGCAGAATATCTTCCAACTGCTCAAAACCAAGGCAAAAACTTAGAAATTTTACAACAAACAAATGATATCACTTGGACATTCATTAGCCCTTCTGCTCTATTCACATTAGGAAAACGTACTGGTTCTTATAAAGCTGGTAAAGATCACCTTCTTGTTAACTCAAAAGGCGATAGCTATGTAAGTTATGAAGATTTCGCTGTAGCAACACTTGATGAAATCGAAAATCCAAAACACGAAAACGAACGCTTCACAGTTGTTTCTGAAGCAGAATAATAAAGTAAAACTCCCACCTAAAATCTTGAGGTGGGAGTTTTACTTCTTATATAATAGTTTCCATCCAAAACCATCCACTCATTTATCTCTTGTAAGGTGTAGATGATTTTGCGCTTCAGATTTTTTCTAGCTCATAGCTAATTCTGAGCCTGTTTTTTCCTTGCTCCTTTCACGTAGTACAACTGCATTTTGAATTGTCGCCGTTCCCTTATGAGCTATCCCCTTTTTCATTTACGACCTTTAACCAGTTGCTTGCACTTGATAGGTTCCGCTCTTCGCCTTTACTTGAACTATAATCTTGTGTCAAAAAACTCATCTTTTCATACCACTTCTTATTTTTAACATCAATATAAAATGATATAACTATCCTTAAATCTTCTCTCCATATTTTACTCGCGTCAAAAGCCTCTTCATTCTTTTTATGTAACGCGCGAACTATAATCAAAAAAAGAAAAATAAACAAAACTTACTCATTTTTCCTCTTTCTTCTCTATATTCGACTATATTTTAAAGAATTCTAAAATAAAATGTCTGCTCTCTTCCGTTGTCATCACTAAGTTATGGAATCAAATCCATATAGTTACGAATCATTTTTTATGTTAACATAAGTGTATATAGTATATAATAAAAGATATATATATTATACACTTGCCGATAAAGGAACTTTTCTATTATGCGGACAAGTCATGTATCGGACAAGTTCATAAATAATAGGTAAGACCTTATGATTTTAAATTTCTTCAACTGTAATTAGAAATTTAAAGGCATTGATCTCATTTTGTGAAGCTTTGTATAAAGTTTTGCATTTTTTTGCTGTTCTTACCTATATTCGGGATACTTATTCCACAAAATAAGAGTATTGTTATCGTAAAGGAGAATTGGAGATGCCAGAAACTATCACTCAAACAAAGCCTGAACAAGAATCTGTACAAATTTCTGCTAGCCAAGAACAACTAGATGTACTTGACCAGTTATTAAAACCTGAAGTGCAGCAATCATTAACTACGCTAGTAGAACAGCTTCCAAAATTAACTGAGCTTGTTAACATTTTAACTAAGTCTTATGATTTCGCACAAACTGTTGCAAATGATGAAGTATTAAAAAGCGACACTGTTGGTGCAATTCAAGAGATTGTAGAACCTGTAAAAGATACTGTAAAAACAATGGCAGCAACTGCTATTGAAGCAAAAGATCGTGCTGAAGAAAGCACTGAAGTTATCGGTCTTTTTGGTTTATTAAAGTTACTAAAAGATCCACAAGCACAAAAAATGTTCCGCTTTGTAAATGCTTATCTTCAAATTAGTGCAGAACGCAATAATAAATAATTTATCTTATAACAACAATTAGTAAAGACGGGGGATATCATACTATGTCAAAACAAATTGTCATCTTAGGCGCTGGTTATGGCGGGCTTCTTGCCGCTTTAAATGTACGCAAATATTACAGCAAATCAGAAGCACAAGTTACAGTAATTAACCAATATCCAACACACCAAATCATCACAGAACTACACCGCTTAGCAGCAGGTAATGTTTCTGAGCAAGCAATTGCAATGCCGCTTACAAAACTTTTCAAAGGAAAAGATATCGATCTTAAAATTGCAACAGTTGAATCTTTCTCAGTAGATAAAAAAGAAGTAAAACTAGTTGGAGGCACTACTTTATCTTATGATGCACTTGTAGTTGCTTTAGGAAGTAAAACTGCTTACTTCGGTATTCCAGGATTAGAAGAAAACAGCATGGTATTAAAATCTGCTGCCGATGCAAACAAAATCTTTAAACATGTGGAAGATCGCATTCGTGAATACGCAAAAACGAAAAATGAAGCTGATGCAACAATCTTAATCGGCGGTGGCGGATTAACTGGCGTTGAGCTAGTGGGTGAACTTGCTGATATTATGCCTAAACTTGCAAAAAGCTACGGCGTAAATCCAAAAGAAGTAAAATTACTTCTTGTTGAAGCAGGTCCAAAAATCCTTCCAGTATTACCAGACGATTTAATTGAACGTGCGACAACTAGCTTAGAAGCACGCGGTGTTACATTCTTAACAGGTCTTCCTGTAACGAATGTTGAAGGTAACACAATCGACTTAAAAGACGGTCAAAAGATTGTTGCGAACACATTCGTTTGGACAGGTGGCGTACAAGGTAACCCATTAATTGGCGAATCTGGTCTTGAAGTGAACCGTGGCCGTGCAACTGTTGATGACTACTTACAATCTACTTCTCATAAAAATGTATTCGTTGCTGGAGACAGCGCTGTTGTATTCGGTCCAGAAGGCCGCCCATACCCACCAACTGCACAAATCGCTTGGCAAATGGGTGAACTAATTGGATACAACTTATACGCAGCACTAGAAGGAAAAGCTCTTGAAGAGTTTAAACCAGTAAACTCTGGTACACTTGCAAGCCTAGGACGTAAAGATGCTGTTGCTATTATTGGCGCAAGCTCAACTCCACTTAAAGGCTTACCAGCATCATTAATGAAAGAAGCAAGTAACGTTCGTTACTTATCACACATTAAAGGATTATTCAGCTTAGCTTACTAATCCTTTCATGAGCCTAAATCATACCTCTTATGATTTAGGCTTTTTTATATACATAGCTTTATTCGTCATAAAAATAGAATAACCCTCCAAAATTGTCCTAATATACTGATTTTTTGTGTCGAAATTGTGTATAAAAAATAGAAGCAAGGATTATTCCTCACTCCTACTTTTCCTTTCAATACTTTTTATCATCTCAAATAAAGATGAACATGTATCTATTCACTTGATAAAGGTACATCAATAAGTGAAAGGATAACTGTCGTAACTTCTGGCTTTGCAGTAGTTTCCCATCACGCGAATGAATCACCGCTGACTATAGCGTTTCACTTTATAAATCTTCCCCAATAATTCTTACTTCTCTTTCTAACTTTACACCAAACTTCTCTTCTACTGTTTTTTGCACAAAATGAATTAAATCGATATAATCCTGTGCTGTTCCGTTATCAACATTGACCATAAATCCAGCATGTTTTGTAGAAACTTCTACACCACCGATTCTCTTTCCTTGCAGTCCAGAATCTTGAATTAACTTTCCTGCAAAGTGATTCGGTGGACGTTTGAAAACACTACCACATGAAGGATATTCTAACGGTTGCTTAGATTCTCTTTTATATGTCAGATCATCCATTTTCGCTTTAATCTCTGCGTAATTACCTTTTTCAAGCTCAAATGTACCTTCCAATATAATGTAATGATTATTAGCAAATGTGCTTTTACGATATCCAAATTCAAAGTCATCTTTTGTAAGAGTTATAAGTTCTCCCGCTTCTGTCATCGCAAGTGCCTTTGTTAATACATAGGAGATCTCACCACCATATGCACCAGCATTCATATATAAAGCACCGCCTACAGAACCAGGAATACCACATGCAAACTCAAGGCCTGTTAAAGAATGTTCTAGCGCTGCTCTTGAAACATCAATAATCGCCGCACCACTTTGTGCTATGATTGATGTTCCTTGCACAGTAATATCCGTTATATGAGTTAGGCTTAATGTAATACCACGGATGCCCCCATCTTTTATAATGACATTAGAGCCATTCCCTAAAAATGTAATGGGAATATTGTGCTCGCTTGCATATTTTACAACTTTTTGAATTTCCGTATAACTAGTAGGCATGATAAACACATCCGCCTTACCTCCGACTTTGATGTGCGTATGATTTTTCAACATTTCATCTTGCTTCACATGATTCTCTGGTAATATTTCACTTAAGTATTTATAAACCTCTTGCATATTCATGATCCGATTCCTCTATTTCTATATTCTTTTTTCCCCGCTTATGACGGGCAATCATATCCCCACTAAAAAGATATGTTAAGAAACAACATAGCGTGGTAGATAAGCTATAAACGTCTAATTGGAAATCATGCAACAGATAAAAACTCTTACTCATTAAAGCATATTTTCCCACAAAACTACTCTGTGATTATACAAGATTCCAATCTCAGTTTCATACCTTATAAATCTGTTACTTTATAAGGTGTGCCACTCATATTAAAATATATATTTCTCAATAAAGCAACCCAAATAGGTCGAAACTCCATATATTACAAATTTGTAACCTCGGTGTAATAAAGTGACACTTAAATTATTGAGGATTTTCTTCGTACATTACTAATTATGAACTTGCACCTAACTTTCTTGTTTCGATGAAGGTCGCATTGCAATAAAGTGAAACTTTAATCAGTGGGGGTTTTCTTCATCCCCCACTGATTATGAGCCCTCACCAATCGGGCTGTTACGGGCAGCCCTACTCCCACCTATCTTCCTTGCTTCTCTTTGAATCTTGAGGTGGGAGTCTTACTGCCCTAAAATAGCGGGATAAAATAACGAAATAAATAAGAAAAAGAGGATAGCTTACAAATAATATCCTCCTATTTAAGAGGCACTTTAACTTGCGGCAGTATCTTTTCAGGATGATACGGTGACATTTCTATTTCTAACACATAATTTTTTAGACTAAAATTCTTTACACCATATTCCCCATCTAGCTGAAATGTCGCTTGAAATTGTAACTTTTTCTTATTCAATACTTTCACATTACTTCCCTTTATGACATGACCAATCGGTGCAAACTCTTTATCCAAATAGGAAGAATCTATTAAATTCATCACTTCTCCATAATTGATCAATTCATCTAACGATTTATGTTTTGTATCGACATTTTGCAATTCATACTGCACGGTTAAGCGTTGTTTTTTATGCTCAATTTTATTGATAAGAATCTTTATATCACTACGAGTACTTTTGATTTCAAATGGTGTTTTTTGCGTTAATTTTTGAATGGATGTTTTTTCAGACAATTGCACATTTGGATGTAATGTAATAAAAGCCGCATCCTCTGGAATTTTCCCAAAAATCGATCGTTCATCAGATTCCACTTGATTCCCTACCTTGTTTCGTCCAAATTCCATACCTGACATTTTAAAATCGATTTCATTTCCTTTATCATCTGTTACTTTTCCAATTCTCGCTAAATCATTTTCTCCAGCAAGTGGATAAATCGCTTTGTAATCAATGGCCATAGATTGCTTACCTATTGTTACTTTCTCAAAATGAAATATATGTTCTTTATCTTTACTACTAATAGCTTGCTGAAGATGGATTTCTTTATTCTCCAATTGTTTCACTGGAATATCAAACTTCCAAACCCCTTTTGTATCTCCAATCGATGTAATTGTAATCGGTAATGTTGTATGTTTAGGGAGCTCTTTTTCTGGATAATCAATGTGAATATTTCCGAACCAACCATCTTTTGTGATTCTTCCATCAAATGAAGCTGAACTTCCCCATTTTTGACTTCCATCAACAAGTTTAAAATCATAATAAAAACGATTTGCAGGAGTATCACTTATCTTCACTTGTTCGGGATTATCTACCTGAAATGTAATGCCAATTCTATCACCATCATAATACACACTATTCATCGTTACGCTAATTCCGTTGCTCACTGCTTGTTCATGTAACTCTGTTATTAATTTACTTTCTGATAAATTTTCTCCAATTGAATCATGAAAATACGAATATACTTTTCCGATAATCGGCACTTCTGCTAGGACACGACTCATTTGCGGAAAAACAAACCCAGACCCTAATACTCCTATACAGATTGATGCTGCTGTTAAAAGCATAATTTTTCTCTTTTTATACTTCTTTTTCATCGGCCTGTCCTTCTTCGCTCTTGCAATTCCCTGTTTAATCACCATTCTCATTTCTTCCTCAGGAACATCAATTTGATTTATTTCGTCATGAAACCACTGTTTATCCAATTCTCCTCACTCCCTCCTAGTTGTTTTTTTAAAGATTTTCTTCCGCGATGTAAGTATGTTTTAACAGTTCCCTCAGGGATATTCATTTGCCAAGCAATTTTATTTATTGAAAAATAATAATAATAATATAAAATGATTACTGTCTGATAATTTTCATCTAACTTTTGAATTGCCTCCTGCAAATCAATTTGTTGTTCAACTTGCTGTAACGTATTTGATACTTGAATGTATGTGTCTACAGCTTTTCCTTCATCCATTTCCTTTATTTTTTTCTTCTCACCTAGCAATCGGTAAGCATTATGTATAAGAATACGCGTGAGCCATGTTAAAAAATAGTTTGGTTTCTTTAATTGTTCGATAGACAAATACGCCTTATATACAGTCTCTTGTACAACGTCTAGCGCATCTTCTTTATTCCCTACATATAAGTAAGCGGTGCGATATAGCTGATCTTGATATAAACGAATCAACTGTTTAAAGGCCTCATCATTACCTTTTTTTGCTTTTTTCACTAATTTTATCTCATCCATCGTATCCCTCCTTTCATTGTATTAGATACGCTGAACTACTATTTGGTTTCAAAAAATAATATTTTTATTCCACAACAAAAGCACATCCACTAGGATGTGCTTTTGTTCTTCATGATTGATTGTCTTCTTTTTCCTTATCAAACCATAATAACTCATCGTCATCAACGTCACCGTTATAATTAATCAATATCTCTTCCCCTGCTTTTATATCTGTATAAGCATAGAAATCGAATGTATGATTGTCAAAATTGATTTCGTATGTGGCATTCGGACGATACGCATGGTTAAACAGCATACCGTACCCTAATAGAATCGCTGAATGATTTATCCCATACTCAAATGCATAATCGGCAAGTAACGTTTTTTCAATAAATATATGTTCTTCGTTTGGATAAGAAATAACTGGCGCTTCATGCAATAGCTCACCTTTTTTTATATCACGTGTTGCAAATACCCCTCGATTAAATTCCCCACTACTAAGTGCAGATGTCTTAATTTCAATCATATTATTCACCTATATATTTCTTTCTCTACAATATTTTCTTACCTTAAGCTTGACAGATAAAGACGAGAAAAGCAATTCATTTTATATAAAAGATAAAGTGAAACTTTAATCCATTGTTTTTTTCATTTCTCCCTGATGATTCTCCTTCATCAATCAAGCTTTTTATAGATAGCCGAATACCTACTTAACTTCCTTGTTTTCTCTGAATCTTGAGGTAAAAATCCTACTATCCAAAAATAGAGAAATAAAAAAGAGCATAAATCATATGCTCCTAAAAAAACTTTATTTTTCGAGAATTGACTCTAATACTTTCACTTGATTTGTTGTATTCTGTAATGTATATATAGACGCTTCATTACGTCCTTTTTCCTCTTCAACACTTGCTAATACCTCTTCCGTCGCTAAAGAAGTTTGCTGAATTACGCTAGAAGCGTATGTAATATCTTGTACGATATTTGTTGTTTTCACTTGGAAGTTTTCTTGATACTCTTCAACCTCTTGCATCAAATCATTAATAGCATGAATAAAATTCCCAAGGTTGTTCACATTGTTTAAAACACTTGATAACATTTCATTGCATTCTTCTTGTATTCTTTCTGACTTCTCTACCTGATCCTCTACCTTATTTACTTGCTGACTAAACTCTTTCAAAATCTTTTGAATACTCCCTGCTGAATGATTGGATTCCTCAGCAAGTTTTAAAACTTCATTTGCCACAATAGCAAAGCCTTTTCCATGCTCCCCAGCCCTTGCAGCCTCAATATTGGCATTTAAAGCTAATAAACTCGTCTGTTTAGAAATATTCGTTATCATATCAACAATTTCATTAATATTTTTCGATTGTACCATCAATTCCTTAAAGACGACTCCCGATTGTGTCATAACTTCATTTAAACTTCTCATATTCTTAGCAAAACCTTTTAAAGTATGTACACTTATCTTTGAAATTTCTAAACTTTCATCAACACTTATGGAAACATCTCTCACTTGTTGAATGATTTGTTCGATGCTTCTCTCGATATCATGCAATACTTTAACAGAACGCGACATCATTTCTGATTGCGATTGGGTACCAACTGTTACTTCTTCAAAAGCTTCATTCATTTCACTCATCGATTCCATCGATGTATTCATGTTTTCTTTTAATTTATTAAAATTCTCATTTAACTTTATGACAGTCTCTTCAATAAGCTTTTGCGTTTCTTCTAAATCTTGCGCCTTTCGCATCACTTCCTGCTTCTCATTATACAAACGAGAAAGAAGGCTCTTTCCTATTTTTGTTACCCCCCACATAGCAATCGTCGTAACTGCTAGAAGGCCTGCAAAATTCACTGATTCTGCAGCTGTTGTGTAAGTAAAAAAGTACTCCGGCCAATATCTACATAGTAAAAATGTTGTAGTCACAGCTGTTCCGCCAAGAATGAGAACAAGGCGTTCATTTAAATAAATTAACGAAACTACCAATGTAAAGTTCACCATTTGAAATACAGATGGACTATCATTGAAAGCTTGTACCATGATATAGGACATCACAAGTAACATGAAAGTCATGATATACTTATACAAAGAATCCATGCTTCTCATAAAAGTAAATAATGTACCAAATAGCATTAAACAGAATCCGCAAATCCAAAATGGAATCGCTCTAGTGGTAAATATGTAACCATAATAACTAATCGCAGCTGTTCCAAGAAGAAGACTACAAACTGTAATAAAAAGCAATAAATGATTCCTTTGTGTTTCTTTTTCAAGGTTAGAAAAACATGTTTTATTTAGCCATTCCATTTACTAGACTAAGCCCCTCTTTCTTATTTCAATTTGAACACAACACTCACTACGTTGTGTTCACGACACGTATCCTACAGATAGGTATAAAACATTTTATCACAATAACACCTTATATTATTATATTTATTTTAATGAATATTTATGTTCATTGTCCTTTCCACTCGAGATGAAAAAAATCTATGCGTACTTATTGGAAATCACCAAAATATTTAGTACACTAGTAAATGGAATGAATACGGCGATGGAGTTCGCCATAACCGCTGCTTAGCTAATGACTCCTACCAGGATACACACTGGTAGGGGTCTATTTTTTTTGAACAAACTAAGAGAGAGGTGAAGAAAATGGTCTATCTTATTGTTGGGTTAGCTGGGGTATTAGGTGCTCTTTCACGATATTATTTAGGACTAAGTATTGATGTATTGTGGCATCATTCCTTTCCACTTGCTACACTATTTATTAATTTGATTGGATGCTTTTTATTAAGCTGGATTACCACTTATATTTCTCGTCTAAACATTTTTCCTTCAGAGGTCGTTACGGGGATTGGAACAGGATTTGTAGGATCTTTTACTACATTTTCTACCTTTAGTGTCGAGACAATGAAATTAATCAACCAATCAGCATGGTCGATTGCTATCGTATATGTACTCTGCAGCATATTCGGTGGGCTTTTCATGTCTAGTATGGGATACAAATTAGGAACTGTCTTATTCACAAAGCGCGCCGCTATAACGAAAAAGGGGGACTAAACAATGCCAGAATATCATGCATTACTCGTCGCTATCGGCGGCTTCTTCGGTGCGATTACACGCTTTTATATAAACAATTGGTTTAAGAAAAGAACTAAAACATCTTTCCCACTTGCCACATTCCTTATCAATATAACAGGCGCTTTCTTGCTCGGATTCATCGTCGGAAAAGGCATCGATAAAAGTTGGCAATTGCTGCTAGGAACAGGCTTCATGGGAGCTTTCACTACATTTTCTACTTTTAAATTAGAATCCATTCAGCTTTTTACAAATAAGAAGTGTGGAACTGGGTTCTTGTACATAGGAGCAACCTATACCATCGGAATCGTACTTGCATGTATCGGAATCAAAATAGGTAGTTCATAAAAATAAAAGGGGTGGTAACAACTACCATCCCTTTTCCTTTCTATTCCTTCTTATGATTCTCTACTTTTTCAAGCAATCGTTCTTTTCTTATTTTAGAACGATCTATATATTCATCTGAAAACTCTGTAGCATATGTTCCTCGATACTTCTTAGGAGAGGTCAGCACATGCTCTTCTTCCTGCAAAACCATTCTCTTCATATATATGTGGAAGAACACTTCTACTATGCCAATCAGAAGTGCTGCCCAAAACGAAGATGCAGTAAGACTCCGAGTTGCATCAATACCTGTAAGAAGATATGCTAATACCCAAATTCCGAAAAAACTTAAACCGAAATCAACAATAGTGGCAACTGTGTTTCCATACTTAGATAGAACAAATAAATCTCCAATTACATAGGCTGCTCCTGTAATGACTAATGAGATAAACAAAACTCTAGGAACTGAAACCTCCCAGAAAATACCTAGTACCATAAGCAATACAGCACTAATTGCCATATACTTAATCAATAAAGCAACAATATGTTTCATTGATTATCCTCCATTTTGAGCTTCCATATGGAATCGATTTTCACCCAGTACTAGATTGTGTTGATTTCATAAAAACATACAGGAAATTACAACCATCACATTATCTGATTTATTCTGCTATTTTAAGGCAGTAACAGCCCGATTCGTAAAACTTTATTTATATCAAACAGCTTCCTTATCCTTACAGCTGATTGTAGTATAATTTGCTTGTTATTTTATCCAATTGGTGTTCCATTTGGAACTAGCTCATCAGGTTTTAAAAGCACAACATCCCCTTCTTCCGGAACACCACCTATTATTAACACCTCTGATTTAAATCCCGCAATTCGTCTTGGTGGAAAGTTCACAACTCCAATGACCTGTCTACCAATTAACTCTTCCGGCTCATATCTTTTCGTAATTTGGGCTGAAGATTGTTTCATCCCCACTTCTTCTCCAAAATCAACTTTTAATTTTATCGCAGGCTTCCGCGCTTCTGGAAATGGCTTTGCTTCTACAATCGTTCCGATGCGGATATCTAATTTCATAAAATCTTCAATCGTTGCCATATATATTACCCCCATTTTTTGAAATACTTACCTACATTTTAGACAAATAAAATAAAAGATGTTTCACCAAAAATCAGCTGTTTTTATCTATATGTCATATATTCGTTACAACTTCCCGATCACCTTTGCGATATTGACTCGGTGACATCCCCTCATACTTTTGGAACAAACGAGTTAAAGAAGACTGATGCTCTAATCCAACTTGTATGGCAATATGTAAGATAGATAAATTTGTATTTATCATATCAAAAAAATAGTGCAAACCAATCGCACGGTCTGCACTACTTTTTTAATGTTTTTTTAAATCTCTCAAATTCGATATATATAAAGCGATTATTAAAATAAGAATTGATCCAGCATATAATAACGTTTCAAATGGTTCTTCATGAGAAACAATAATTAAGCGAATAAGTGCTGTAATTCCTATATAAATAAAATAACGTAACGGAAAATGATAATTTGATTTAAAATACTTAATAATTAACGCAATGAACTCGAAATATAAAAAGTACACAATAATGCTTTCAACAAGCTTATACGATGTAAATTTTTTGGCTGAAAATATGTACTGTATAAACGTAATTGTTTCATTCACTAAAAAGATAGCTAAAACAATGGATAATATAATAAGTGCAATGTTTAAAATCCATTGTAAAATACCTGCGATAAAGTGATCGATATTAAATAATTTCATTTCCTTTAAAACTCCTCTTCCTATTCATACTTATATATTATAGTAAAATTATATTCTACGGAAGTTGAAGCTGTATTTCTTACCTTTTTATTGATCAGATCACATTTTCCCCATTGTAAATGAAATAGCCAACTCGATTATTTTCTCACGACTGTATCCTTTTCCGAATCGTAGCGATAACGAATAAAATAACTGGTATTACAATTTGGAGTGGAATATGTAGAAAGATTGGAATCGTCTTCAGTCCAATTTCTTCATGCTCCATATAATTCGTCGCAACCATAATTGATAACAGGACTACTACTGCACCAAACACAACAACTATAGAACGATAGCTTTTCAATCTAAACAATTGAGCAGTTCCTACTGCGGCACCATATAAAAACGATCCCACTTTAAAAAATCCACCGACCATCATTGTTATAATGATAGCTGCATCCATTCGTTCAATTAGATTTCCAATAGATGCTATCCTCACGATTGTAAGCAGTGGATATGTTTTCATACTAATTAAATTGGGTCCTAGAACGGAAAGAATACTGATCATATTTACAGTTAATAAAATTCCCGCTACAAGGACCACCACCATCCCTAATTTCTTTGCCTCTCTCGGATCATGTAATGCCGGCCAAAACATCATAAACAATACCATTTCACCGAATGGAAATGTGATGGTAAGAGGAAAGGCTGCCTTCCATACTGGTCCGAACCCTTTTTCTAGTACAGGTGTGAGCTGTTCTACATCAACAACTTGAGAGCTGTATACAATAGCCCATGTTAATATCGCAATAAGAAACAGAAAAGGAAAGAATATCTCCCCCATACGTCCGAATACTTCAAGTCCACCATATAAACAATACACAATAACAACTATAAAACTGCCGATAACGATAATAAGAGGCGTTTTCGGCAAGAAGGTTCCCGTTATAAGTTCACCGAAATCTCTCAATACTCGTGCGGCTATATACACAAAATAAAGAATATAGATTACACTCAAAGGGTAACCGATAAACTTGCCCACAATTTTAGGAATCATTTGTGTAAGGGTATCTCCTGAGTAGTACTCGAATAATTTTGTATATATCCACATTAAAACGAGACCACAGAACATGCCGACTAGAATGACTAACCAAGCATCTTGTTTCGCTTCTACCCCTAATCCATAAATCACTGTACTTCCCACTTCGAAAGCCATCATAATATAAAAAAGTTGCATAAATCCTATTTTTTCCTGCCTCATATCTTTTTCTCCTTTGCCTAAGGAACATACGATATTATTCTTTCATGGTATAAGACCTCTTTTTTCTAATGAAAGTGATAAGTAACAGCACTGTCGGAATAAGCGTCATCATGCACGGTATATAAAAAGGAGAAATATTCCCTAAAAATTGAGTCATTTCCTGCCCGCTAGAAAATGCCCATATACCAAATAGTATGACAAGAAAACCAAGCGGAAACACTATGGGACGGTAGTCAGACAGATGCAGCCATTGAGCAGTTCCGAGAACAAGTACATAATAGAATACGGAAATTTTGATGAACACTCCCAACACCCAAAGAATAATCACAATTGACTCAAGATGTTCAAAAAAAGTAGCAACACTAATGTATCGAAAAGCAGTAAACACTGGATATATATGACTAATTACTGTTCCTCCAAACAGCAAAACTCCAATTACATTAGCATAAAGCAGAATGAACATAGCGACAAACACCGAAATCATCCCCCACTTTCTCCCTTTTTCACGATCCGTTACAAAAGGAAGTAGCATAGAGATAAGAGAAATTTCACTGAACCAAGCCTGCGGTACAGTGGAACCAAGGATTGAAGGCAGCATACCATGCTCCATAACCGGAAACATATTCTCT
The DNA here is from genome assembly GCF_022662815.1 of Bacillus cereus group sp. BfR-BA-01492. NCBI lineage: Bacteria > Bacillati > Bacillota > Bacilli > Caryophanales > Bacillaceae > Bacillus > Bacillus cereus group sp. BfR-BA-01492. Next base: position 105,369 of record NZ_JAKUEH010000009.1, on the reverse strand, counting down.
ATTTTTAAGTCAGGTATAAGTAGGAAAAAAAGGACAGGTGGAAGTAAAAATAGCGGAACGAACAGTTGAGATGCCCTTCCTAATACTTCTATACCACCTCGAACTGCAAACCCACAAATTAGAACCATGCTTCCAATCACTACAATGATTGGAGTCTTAGGTAAAAAAGAACCAATAACGAAATCTGCGTACTCCCTAGTTATGATGCCGCATATATGCAAAATAAAGAACAGATAGACAAGCCCAAGGATCTTCCCTGGGATCCGGCCGACGATATATTTACTATATTGTATAATCGATTCCTCTGGATAACGCTTATGCAATTGATATACGACAAATACAGTAAAAAAACCATTGAGGGACGCCCAAATTGGTGAAATCCACATATCGCGCTCTGCGTACTCACTTGTAATGGCTGGAACAATAAGAACAGCCGTTGCAATGATTGTTGGTATGATGATAAGCGCCATCTGAAACGCAGAAATTTTCCCTTTCTCGACCATTTTCTTGTCTCCTTTTTGTCCTACTTTTTCTCAAGCAGTTTACCAAGCGGTTTAAAAAGCTCCTCAACCATTTGCGTAGGCCCTAACATGTCCGGAAAAAACAAAAGAAGAATAGCGAGCAAGTATCCGATCGCTGTTAAGGTGATAAAGGCCACTTTCTCCTTTTTCTGATCCCGATTCATTTTTGGCCACTCATATAAGGCAATGACAGCCATGCACACTGTTATTCCTGCTATTGTTAGCCATTTCATTTCTTTTCGACCTCTTTTTCTTTCACTCCCACTGGTGTGGTAGACAAACCAGGTCGGCGTACGCGCGTTTTAATAACAATCTTCACATCCACTTGCGGAAGGAGCTTATCCCAACGATGTTTAACTTTCTCCCATTCTTTTGGATATTTGCGGTGAAACGCATCTGCAAAACCAAACGCGTCCGCATTCATTCCCTTCTTCACTTGTTTCAAGGCTAGGTTCATGTACTGTTTAATATCTTTTTCTAACTCTTTTTCTACCTTCTTCACAATTTTGGGGCTCATAATGTCAAGATGGCTTCCATTTTGTACAATTGTACCTTCTGACTGAACTCTCGCTACAATCTTCCACTTTCCATTCTCAATAGTAGGAAGAAGCTTTGTCTTTTGACGAACTGGATCTAACGAGATGGATTCTCCTTTTTTGGGATTTACTGTCACCACACTCTCTTGAATTTCATTTCGTAACCATAATATCCCTCTAGTTACCTTCGTATTCATTCGACCGATCATTTTATCTTTCTTAAAAACAGCTGTGCCAACTACAGTAGCCATCGTTTCATCTTTGTTTTTTCGGGATACTGGTGGTAGCTTTTTAATCAAAGGTAGTAGAGCCACTCCTGCCTCACTTATTAACATCTGTTCAAAATCTATCACTGTCACATTTATACCGATATGTAGCTCTGATAGCTTTCGGAGCGCTTCTCCCACGTATGACTCTAAAGGTGGCTGTAACTTCAGAAGATCGATTGCTTCTCCATCACTAACGAACAAATAAGCTCGTTCCCGAGGTTCTGGGTGGCGAAGTAAAAAGTCAATTTGCTTATGAATATCCCCTTCTTTAGCAAACTTTTTACTGAAAATATATATTTTACAGTGCCCCCAAAAGAGCTTACGTGGAAATTTCGCTTGAAGCTTTGACGCAGCATCCGCCATATTTTCTCCAATCGCAGACCTTACCAAAATTTGAGAGCCTCCACCACTTCCTCCCCCGGCCTCGGACTGTCCTCCGTTCACAGCCCGAGGCACCAAAATTTGAACGGTAAGCCTAATGTTTTTCCCTTTTTCTTTATCAATGCCAGTCCCTAACACTAGCGCCGTGTCATTCACTTCTCTTCTGTCCCAACAACCAGAAAGTAAGACACTAGCTAACAAAAAGAGAAGAATGAGAAACCTGTTTATGATGTTCCGAGATAAGAGATTCATACTTGTTCACACCCTTCTCGTCATATCTTTGCTCTATGAATCGTCTCCTTCGCTTGGATTTGGTTTTTGACCAAAGGCCTGTCGGTAACGATTGAATTCATTAGTTAAATGGGGACGTGTATTCATCTTCCACCACGGAGCTCGAATCAAAGTGTCTTTCAGCTCATGTGTCTTCATCGGAGCGATTGGTGTAAGGTATGGAATACCAAAAGAACGCAATGTACATAAGTGAACGACGATGGCAATCACTCCAAGCATCACCCCAAGTAATCCTAGAGAACCGGCAAGAAACATAATTGGAAAGCGCAGCATCCGCAACGCAATCCCTTGTGTATAATGCGGTACCATAAAAGAGGAAATACCTGTAATCGCAACAACGATAACCATCGGAGCGGAAACCAATCCAGCTTGAACAGCAGCTTGACCAATAACTAAAGCTCCAACAATACTAACAGCAGCGCCTACCTGTTTTGGAAGCCGAACCCCCGCTTCACGTAGTGCTTCAAATGTAATCTCCATCATTAATGCTTCTATAAGAGCTGGAAAAGGAACCGTTTCCCGCGAAGATGCCATACTGATTAGCAAAGGTGTCGGCACCATTTCCTGATGATACGTTAATACAGCTACATAGATAGAAGGCAAAACAAGAGAAAATATCATAAACACAAAGCGCAACAGACGAATGGCTGAACTAATTAAGAAACGTTGGTAATAATCTTCAGGCGATTGAAGTAGGGAAAAGAAACTAATCGGAGCAATTAAGACAAAAGGTGTACCATCCACCAGAATCACCACACGTCCCTCTAAGAGATTCGCAGCAGCTACATCCGGCCGTTCTGTATTAATAAGTTGCGGAAAGGGTGAATAAGGATTATCTTCAATCAATTCCTCGATATAACCACTTTCTAATATGCTATCTATGTCAATGCGCCGCAATCGGCTTTCGACTTCCTCAATTAGTGATTCATTCGCAAGTCCTTCTATATAAGCAAGTACAACCGAAGTATCCGTATAGCGACCGGTTTGTATTAATTTCATCTTGAAATCCGGGCTTTTGATTCTTCTGCGAAGTAAGGAGGTGTTAACTGACAACGTTTCCACAAAACCTTCACGCGGTCCTCGTACGACATTCTCAGCCACCGGTTCTTCAATCGAACGCTTTTCCCATTTCTCGAGCCCTAACGCAAGCCCCGACATTTCCTGGTGCACGAGAAGTACAGGGTGTCCGCTGGAGATATTCTCTATACAATCTGTAAATGTCCTGACTTCTTTCGTCTTTGAAAGATGGATCTGTTTTTCTAACACTTCCAGTGGACTAAGCCTGTTCCCCTCTGCTTCCGACATAAGCGGAGAGAGCACATGAGTATGAATCTCCTCAACATTAGATAATCCTTCTACATAAATAAGAACTGCTCTCGTTTGTCCACGAATCAAAAACATACGAAAAACCACATCAAAACAATCCTGATACATAGAGCGAAGAATCTCTAAATTTTCATCTAGATCCGAGGAAAGTAAAACTTGTTGTTGCTGATCAACCTTTTTTTGATTCTTTCGAAAGAACATGAACAGCTCCTTTCTTTTATTCAATGTTGCATGAAAACTACCCTTATCTTGCGATATATCTAGAAAATCTATCCAATATAATTAAAAAATTCTTCAATTTATTTATGACTCTCTAGATTGACTTACAGAGAATTGAACAACATTATATTTTAAAGGCTGTTAAATCATATTTTCTTCCCCTCTTTTCACCTGTGTACGGAATTTGCATCATGTGCATTAATCTCTTGATGACTGAACTGGATTCGATGTTTAGAAATTCTTTTAACTCTCTATTCGTAACCGTCGTTCCTAAGAGAAGCGCATAATCTTGCACAGCATATGTATGTGCTTCTATGGAAAAAGCATTGCACTTCGGACAACGCCATCCAGTTTTTACTTTCATCATTGCAAAAGATAAACATTCTGAACACTGTATACCTTTTTGTAATTCCTCTTTTGTAATATTATGTTGCTCAAGAAGATTTTGTTGTAACGGGGAATGTTCAATTATAATATGTTCGACTAATTTTTCTAATTTCTTGGCTGATAACCGTTTTTTTACATGTACATTTTCTAAATGCTTAATTTTATTTGGGAGATTTGCACTATGGGTAATATTTTGGAGAAGTTCTGGATTATGAAATGAAGTTTTAATAATTGTACGCGGTGTACTAATCACAACGAGGGACTCAATTGGAAGGTTAGAAATACCATATAAATGAAGCCATTTTCGAAGTTGCACTTCTTGTCTTTTTATTTGCAATATCGGGTCTGGGAATCCTTCTGAATGTTGTTCTGATACGCGAATAAGCTGATGAAATTCCGTATCAAAAAACAATGTCCCTGTTATATTTTTAATTTCTAGAAAGAGTATAAAGCGTGAGGATATGATGAGGGTGTCAATTTGAAAAAAATGCTTTTGATCAAAGAGCCTTATATCATGCAAAATATAATACTCTTTATCCGGTAGAAAGCTAAGCGGGTAATCTACCGCTTGTTCTCCTTTATATCCAGCATTCTGCCTCGCAAACTTTTCAGCAATTCTATCTCTTTTTGGGTGATTTGCAGGTAATCTTCTTAATAATGCTTCTAATTGACGCAAATAAATCGGCTTTTTCCGTTCTTTCACAATCATTTTCAGCACCCCTTTAAAATATATCGGCGCTTGGGTCCAAAATATCGGCGCAACTTGAACTATATCGGCGATTTAACCCCAGATATCGGCGCTTCGACATGAAATATCGACCACTCGCCAAATTTCGACACGAATTTCTTCCGTAAAATAAAAAAACCACCAAATATGTATTGGTGGAGACGGTGGGAGTCGAACCCACGTCCAAAGATATTGGCACTTAAGCTTCTACGAGCATAGTCGATATATTAGCATTTCGCAAACTTTTCGGCCTATCGACAGGCTTCCAAGTCGCTAGTCTGATTGTTCTCTTCCTTTGCCCTCAGACGGTGAGCTCCGGCGTAGTCCACTTAGAGTGAGTCCCTTACCCTACCACATGGACGATGGAGGGAGGAACCGCTAAGCTGTATTAAGCAGCTAAAGCGAAGTTGTTTTGTTGTTTGCCAGTTATAGGCTTTGACGTTTTAACGAGGCCGATCCCCTCGACTCGCAACTTAAGCTCAAACTATCCCTGTCGAATCCGTAACGTCCCCATATAAGAAATGGAGCATACGAAGTATATGCGTGATAGCTACAAATGAGCTGTTTTTCAATGTTCACTGGCCTTACATGAATTATTATATCATACGTTCGACATTTTACAAATGTAAATTTCTGTATTACATCTTTTGACGATCACGGAAAGCACGTGCAATTTCACGTTTTGCTTCTTTCTCTTTTAAGTCATGACGCTTATCATATTGTTTCTTACCACGCGCTAAACCAAGTGCCATTTTTGCAAATCCATTTTTCAAATAAATTTTTAGCGGAACAAGTGTATAACCTGTCTCTTTTGTATAACCAATTAGTTTCTGAATTTCTTTCTTGTGCAGAAGTAATTTTCTTGTGCGAAGCGGATCATGATTGAAGCGATTCCCTTGCTCATATGGACTAATGTGCATATTATATACCCAAACTTCACCATTATGTACGCGAGCAAAAGCATCTTTTAAATTAATGCGCCCAGCACGAATCGCCTTAATTTCCGTTCCTTGAAGGACAAGCCCTGCTTCGTATGTTTCGTCGATGAAATAATCATGAAATGCTTTTTTATTTTGTGCAATAACTTTACCGCTACCTTTTGGCATTTAACGTCCCTCCTCTATTTGTACTATTTTAACAAAAGTTATGAAAAAGTGAAAGTGGCTCGCTCAGAATGTGAGGAGGATGGAGCTTCTGAACTAGAGGCGCTCTTTGCCTCTCGAGAAGAAGCGAAGCCGCCGAACATTCTAGCCACTGGAACTAGATTATGAAAAAGCGGAAGTGGCTCGCTCAAAACGTGAGAAGAAGCGAAGCCACTGAAACTGAAGCTAGATTATAAAAAAAGTAAAAGTGGCTCCGCTCTATTACAAGCGAAGCCATCCCTTACTTACGCTTTTTCTTTTTCTTCTTGAATCCTGGGACGTTCTCAAAGAATGGCTTTTTCTTTTTGCCACCTTTTTTCCCAGGGTGATCCGCTCCGCCTTTTCCGCGACTGCCTCGCTCATGTTTGCGACCTTTTCCGCGCTCGTCACTACCACGGCCACTGCGTTTCTTTCTGCCACCTTTAGGTTGTTCAATGACAACTGGACGATCTTTGAATTTACGTCTTGGCGTGCCTTTCATACCGACAATTTCAAAATCAATCGCGCGCTCATCTTTATTAACATTCATTACGCGAATTGTAATTTCATCACCGATGCGGAAGACGTTACCTGTACGCTCACCAATCATCGCAAAGTGCTGTTCATCATAACGGTAGTAGTCATCTGTTAAATAACTAACATGAACGAGACCTTCAATTGTATTTGGAAGCTCTACAAATAAACCAAAGTTCGTTACAGAGCTAATCATACCGTCATACTCTTCACCAATCTTATCAAGCATGTACTCTGCCTTTTTCAGTTCATCTGTTTCACGTTCTGCTTCAACAGCGCGGCGTTCCATATTGGACGAATGCTCTGCTATATCTGGTAACTTCTCACGCCACTTTGCTTGTGTTTCATTGTCTATGTTGCCATTAATGATATATTCACGAATCAGTCTGTGAACAATCGTATCTGGGTAACGACGAATTGGCGAGGTGAAATGTGTATAGAATTCTGTTGATAGACCGAAATGTCCTAAGCTTTCCGCATCATAACGCGCTTGCTTCATAGAGCGAAGCATCACTGTTGAAATAACTGGTTCTTCTGGTTGACCTTGCACCATTTCAAGAATTTGCTGTAAAGCGCGAGGATGCACTTCATTTGCACGTCCTTTTACCGCGTATCCGAAGTTTGTGACAAACTCGAAGAAACGTTCTAGTTTATCTTCTTTCGGATCTTCATGAACACGGTACATAAACGGTACGTTCATCCAGTGGAAATGCTCTGCCACTGTTTCGTTTGCAACAAGCATAAATTCTTCAATGAGCTTTTCAGATATTGAGCGATCGCGCAGCACAACATCTGTCGGCTTTCCTTCTTCATCAACTAGCACTTTTGCTTCTTTGAAATCAAAGTCAATAGCACCGCGTCTCATGCGTTTTTCACGTAAAATTTGCGCTAATTCTGCCATCTCTTTAAACATCGGAACAAGCGGCTCATAACGTTCCATTAATTCCTCATCTTCATCTTCCAAAATGCTTCTCACATCAGCATATGTCATGCGTTCTGTCGTCTTAATTACACTTTGGAAAATTTCATGTTTTACAACATCGCCTAGATGATTAATTTCCATTTCACAAGATAATGTTAAACGATCTACTTTGGGATTTAATGAGCAAATTCCATTTGATAAACGATGCGGAATCATTGGAATTACACGGTCTACAAGATAGACACTTGTCGCTCTCTCTGCTGCTTCTACATCAATTGGAGAGCCTTCATGAACATAGTGACTCACATCTGCAATATGCACGCCTAGCTTATAGTTACCGTTCTCAAGCTTCGTGACTGTAACTGCATCATCTAAATCTTTCGCATCTGCACCATCGATTGTCACAATCATTTGATCACGCAAATCACGGCGATCCTTTAAATCTTCTTCCGAAATTGTTTCCGGTACACTGTTTGCGTGCTCCATTACTTCTTCTGGGAACGCTAAAGGCAAATGATGTTTATGAATAACTGATAAAATATCTACCCCTGGATCATTTTTATGACCTAAAATTTGAATGACTTCGCCCTCTGCACTTAAACGATTTTGCGGATAGCTAGTAATTTTCACAACTACTTTATGCCCTTCAACAGCCCCCATAGATGCGCTTTTCGGGATAAAAATATCGCTTGTCCATCTTTTATTGTCCGGAATAACAAACCCGAAATTTTTTGATTCTGTATATGTACCAACTAATTCTTTCGTTCCGCGCTCCACAATACGAATAATCGTACCTTCTTGACGTGAGCCGCTAGATCGCGAGCTAATTCGTGCTAATACTGTGTCTCCATGAAGTGCACCGTTTAATTCTGTCGGCGGAATGAAAATATCATCGTCTCCCGTTTTCTTCTCTTCTGGAACAACGAATGCAAAGCCGCGTGCATGTCCAATTAATTTACCGCGCACTAAATTCATTTTTTCTGGAAGGCCGTAGCGATTGCTGCGCGTACGCACAACAAGTCCCGTTTCTTCCATCATAACGAGCGCTTTGACGAAATCTTTAAACCCTGCGGAATCTTCAATTCCAAAGGCAGTTTCTAATTCTTGTATCGTTAGCGGTTTATACGCTTCTTCTTTCATAAATAATAACAACTTATCAATATGTTCTTGAATGATATCTTCCAAGCACAAATACCTCCTTTAAACCCTCATATTGTCTAGTGTATCCGAAAGATGAGGGATATATAAAGTGAAACTTCTATAAACATTCATTTTTCACCATTTATCTTGCGATTACTTCTACCTAAAAAAAGTTACATCCCCATGAAAAAAAGAGGCAACTAGATCTTACCAATCTAGTTGCTCCAAGAAGTTATATACATCTTCATGTAGCTCATCACGTTGTTTATCTAGCGTAATGACGTGAGTAGAGTCTTCATACCATTTTATTTCTTTTAATGTAGATTCTACACCGTTATAAATAATGTTTGCACTGTCAGTATTAATCATTTCATCATGGCGTGCTTGCACAACGAATGTTGGTGCATAAATCATATCTACATTATTGCGTACGTCACGAATTAAACCTTGTAGTGCCTTTAATGTATTCATTGGTGTCTTTTTAAATTCGAACATCTCTTGTTCAATTTGCTCTGGCGACTTCTGTTCGCGTTTTTTATACTCACGCGCATATGCCAATATACCTTGGTACATCGTTTCTTCACTCTTAATATACATTGGGGCACACATTGGTACTACACCTAAAATTGGAACTGTATAAGCAAGCTTTAATGAGAATACACCACCAAGTGACAATCCAACAGCAGCAATCTTCTCATATCCTTGATCTTTTAAATGCTGATACGCGTTCATTACATCTTTCCACCAGTCTTCAGGACCTGTATGTACAAGCTGTTCTGGCGGCACACCATGGCCTTTATAAATAGGGGCGTGGCAAGTGTATCCTTTTTTTTCTAAGAAACGCCCTAACATACGTACATCAGCTGAGTTTCCCGTGAAACCGTGTAATAACAAAACGGCGCGGTCTCCACCTTCAAATGTAAATGGTTTCGGAGATGCTAATTTCATCATCATCTTCTCCTCTTTCTCTTCTGTAATCTAGTCGTATTGTTTCTGTCCTTAGTTTACCATAGTTCTATTTCTATAATCTAATTTGAAACGTTGTTTCCAACATAAAGCACAAAAAAAGAAGAACCACTAGCACAACATTGCTAATGCTTCTTCTTTTTTCTTATAAGTTAAAGTACGTAACACCAATTGTTAGTACGAAGAATAATACAGCTAAAACAACTGTAATGCGGCTTAATACCGCTTCCATTCCGCGTGCTTTTTGCTTGCCGAATAACTGTTCCGCACCGCCTGAAATTGCACCTGAAAGGCCTGAACTATTACTAGATTGCATAAGTACCATCACAATCATTAAAATCGATACAATAATTAGTAAAACTGATAAAAACGTATGCATCTCAGCGTACCTCCTACAAGATTCAGTTAGTTTAACTGTAGCATAAATTGTACAGAAAAGCGAGAGCCGTTCGCTTGCTCTCGCTTTTCTATATTATACAAACATCATTGCAAATAAAGGTCCCAGTAAGCATGTTAAAATAGCCGTTAATGTCATTGTTACCGATCCAATAACACCTTCACTCTCATTATTTTTCATCGCTCTCATAACACCCATAATATGTGAAGCACAGCCAAATCCGATTCCTTTACCAACCGAATTTGTCACACGGCTCCATTTCAATAAAAAAGGCCCTGTAATCGTCCCACTGATTCCAGCAACAACAACGAACGCTGCTGTTAATGACGGTACACCACCAACTTGTTCTGATACGCTCATAGCAACTGGCATTGTTACTGATTTTGGTAAAGAAGATAAAATTAAACTTTTATCTGTTCCCATCAGCGACGCAATAATAAAGTCACTTGCAATCGCAACCGTTGTTCCTACAATAACACCACCAGCAATCGGTACAACATATTTTCGAAGTACATGACGCTGTTTATAGAGCGGAATTGCAAATGCTACAACACCTGGTCCAAGCAATTTAGAAATCCAGCCCCCGCCACTTTGCATGTATTGTTGATACGGTACATCCAGCATCATTAATAAAATAATCATGAGCACTGTTGCGATAATCATTGGAATCGTAAACGGCGTTGGCAATATCTTATAAATCATTTTAGATAATTGATATACGAACACTGTCAGAAGAACCCAACCAATCCCGATTAATATACTACTCATCTTGTCTCTTTTTCCTTTCTAGTCGCAAGATATTGTCCTGTATGTCCTGCGACAATAATAATTAAAAATGTGCTCGCTAAAACTGTAATGAAAAGAGAAATTCCTTTACTCATAAAAAAAGCACCGTAATTCATTAAACCAATCGTTGGTGGAATTAATAAAAACGGCATAATCGCGACGAGTGTTTCGGCTCCTAAATCAAACCATTTCACAGGGAGAACTTTCAAACCAAGTAAAATAAGCAATAAAAACATCCCAATCAAGCTTCCTGGTATTGGAATTTCTAACGTTTCTTGTATCCATGTTCCTAACATGTAAAACACATACAGAGCTACGACTTGAACAATAATCTTTGTAAACTTCATGTTCATCATCCCTCATGTTTATACGATCTTTTCTTTCTTATCCTTATCATAGTATAAATTGTAAAAACCTGCAATTCATCAACTTGACAAAGGAAAATGCATGTGTTATACGCTTACATCCTTGATATGACTGGATTTTTGATTCGAATTTACGTCAAAAATGTTGACCTAAAGATAAAAGTTTTTATTTTCCGAATTTTTAATTTTGCTATTGCGATAAAACATCATCTTCTTTTCATTTACATAAAAAAACAGACCGTGATTTCTCACGGTCTGCCCTTACTTTCTACCATTATTTTTTAAGGTTGTAGAAAGATTTTAAACCATCGTAAACAGCGATTTCGCCTAGTTCGTCTTCGATGCGTAATAATTGGTTATATTTCGCAATACGGTCAGTACGGCTCATAGAACCTGTTTTGATTTGGCCAGCGTTTGTTGCAACTGCGATGTCAGCGATTGTAGCATCTTCAGTTTCACCAGAACGGTGAGATACAACTGCTGTGTAACCAGCACGTTTAGCCATTTCGATTGCTTCGAAAGTTTCAGTTAAAGTACCGATTTGGTTAACTTTAATTAAGATTGAGTTAGAGATACCTTTTTCGATACCTTCAGCAAGTTTCTTCGTATTTGTTACGAATAAGTCGTCACCTACTAATTGAACTTTTTTACCAAGACGCTCAGTTAATAATTTGTGACCATCCCAGTCGTTTTCGTCTAAACCATCTTCGATAGAGATGATTGGGAAGTCTTTGCAAAGTTCTTCGTAGAAATCAACCATTTCTGCAGAAGTCATGCTGCGACCTTCACCAGAAAGATCATATTTACCAGTTTCTTTGTTGTAGAACTCAGAAGAAGCAACGTCCATTCCTAAGAATACGTTCTCGCCAGCTTTGTAACCAGCTTTTTCGATTGCTTCGATAATTACTTCTAATGCTTCACGGTTAGAACCAAGGTTTGGAGCGAATCCACCTTCGTCACCTACTGCAGTGTTAAGACCTTTGTCATGTAATACAGCTTTTAATGCATGGAATACTTCAGCACCCATACGGATTGATTCTTTGAATGATGGAGCACCAACTGGTAAGATCATGAACTCTTGGAAGTCCACGTTGTTATCAGCGTGAGAACCACCGTTGATGATGTTCATCATTGGAGTTGGTAATTGTTTTGCATTGAATCCACCAAGGTAACGGTATAATGGAAGACCTACGAAATCAGCTGCTGCGTGAGCTACTGCCATAGACACACCAAGGATTGCGTTCGCACCTAATTTACCTTTGTTTGGAGTACCATCTAATTCGATCATAGCACGGTCGATACCAGCTTGGTCAGTTACATCGAAACCAACGATTTCTGGAGCGATAATTTCGTTAACGTTTTTAACTGCGTTAAGAACACCTTTACCTAGGTAACGAGATTTGTCACCGTCACGTAATTCTACTGCTTCATATTCACCAGTAGATGCACCACTTGGTACTAATGCGCGTCCAAATGCGCCGCTTTCTGTATAAACTTCTACTTCTACAGTTGGGTTACCACGAGAATCAAGGACTTCGCGAGCATAAACATCAATGATTGTTGACATAATATTTTCTCTCCTTTAATTACATAAATTATTTAATAATTGTTTTACCTGTCATTTCTTTCGGTTGTTCAACACCAAGAAGTGTCAACATTGTTGGAGCGATATCTCCTAAAATGCCACCTTCGCGTAATTCTACATCTTTCTTTGTAACGATGAAAGGAACCGGGTTCGTTGTATGAGCTGTCATTGGATCTCCATCTGGAGTTAACTCTTCATCTGCATTACCATGGTCAGCTGTAATAAGTGCTACACCATCTTTTGCAAGAATTGCTTCTACAACTTTTCCTAAACATTCGTCAGTTGCTTCTACTGCTTTAATTGTTGGTTCCATCATCCCAGAATGGCCAACCATATCACAGTTTGCAAAGTTAAGAATGATTACATCATGTTTATCATTTTCAATTTCATTTACTAAAGCGTCGGTTACTTCGTAAATGCTCATTTCAGGTTTCAAGTCATATGTTGCAACCTTCGGTGAGTTAATTAAAATACGTTCTTCCCCTGGGAATTCAGCCTCACGACCACCGCTAAAGAAGAATGTAACGTGTGGATACTTTTCAGTTTCCGCGATGCGAAGTTGTTTTAATCCCGCTTGCGAAACAACTTCACCTAATGTGTTATCAAGGTTTACTGGCTTAAATGCCACATAACCATTTACAGTTTCACTAAAGTGTGTCATACAAACGAATTCTGGAATGTGAGGTACTTTTTCACCACGATCGAACTCACGGAAGTCTTCGTTTGTAAATACGCGTGCAATTTGGATTGCGCGGTCTGGACGGAAGTTATAGAAGATGACTGCATCATCATCATTGATTGTTGCAACTGGCGTTTCATCTTCATTTACAATTACAGACGGCAATACGAACTCATCATAAATACCATTTGCATAAGAATCCTCTACACACTCATATGCATTTTTGTAAGTAGGGCCTTCGCCATACACCATAGCACGGTAACATTTTTCAACGCGATCCCAACGTTTGTCACGGTCCATGGAGTAATAACGACCGGAAATTGTCGCGAATTGTCCTACTCCTGTTTCTTTTATTACTTCATTTGTTGCATCGATATAGCCTTTTGCTGTTTGTGGTCCAACATCGCGGCCATCTAAGAATGCATGAATATATACTTTTTCCACGCCTTCTTTTGCTGCTAAGCGAAGAAGAGCAAACATATGGTCAATGTGACTGTGCACACCACCATCAGAAAGTAAGCCGAATAAATGAAGGGCTGTACCTTTCTCTTTCACATGTTTAATTGCGTTTTGGAATGTTTCATTCTTATCGAATTCACCTTCACGAATCGCAACATTCACACGAGTTAAGCTTTGATATACAATGCGGCCAGCACCGATATTTAAGTGTCCAACCTCTGAGTTACCCATTTGACCTTCTGGAAGACCTACCGCTTCACCACAAGCTGTAAGCGTTGTGTGAGGGAACTTGTTCCAGTAACCATCAAAATTAGGTTTCTTAGCTTGTGCTACAGCATTCCCGTAAGTTTCTTCACGTAGTCCGAAACCGTCAAGAATGATTAAAGCTGTTGGCTTTCTCATTTTACCGCCTCCAAAAGACCTAAGAAGGAAGCTGGCTCTAAACTTGCACCGCCAACTAAAGCGCCGTCGATGTCAGGTTGTGCCATGTATTCTTTAATGTTTCCTGGTTTTACGCTACCGCCGTATTGAATACGAACAGCTTCTGCAGCTGCTGGAGAAACAGCTTCTGCAACAACTTTACGGATGTGTGCACATACTTCGTTTGCATCTTCTGCAGAAGAAGATTTACCTGTACCGATTGCCCAAATTGGCTCATATGCGATAACAGTAGCTTTCACTTGTTCTTCTGTTAAGCCTGCAAGTGCTTTCGTCACTTGATTTGCTACTAAATCAAATGTTTTTCCGCTTTCACGTTCTTCTAAAGTTTCACCACAGCAAACGATTGGTGTTAAACCATGTTCAAATGCTGCAAGAGTCTTTTTATTTACTGTTTCATCTGTTTCAGCAAACATTTCACGACGTTCAGAGTGACCAAGTACTACGTAGCTCACTTTTAAGTCGCTAAGTGCTACTGGGCTAATTTCGCCAGTAAATGCACCATTTTTTTCGAAGTGCATGTTTTGTGCACCTACTTTTAAGTCAGTTCCTTGAGTCGCTGCTACTAAACGCTCTAAGAATAGAGCTGGAGAGCAAACAACTGCATCAACAGCTGAAGCTGCTGGAATTTGACCTTTTACTTCCTCTACGAAGCTAACTGCTTCAGATAGAGTTTTATTCATTTTCCAGTTACCTGCGATAATTGGTTTACGCATGCTTTGCACCGTCCTTTTTTCTTTGGCTGCTAATTATTTGTCATTCAGACAAACTACACCTGGAAGTTCTTTCCCTTCCATAAATTCTAATGACGCACCACCGCCAGTAGAAATGTGGCTCATTTTATCAGCCATGCCGAATTTTTCAACAGCTGCTGCAGAGTCACCACCGCCGATAACAGAGTATGTACCTTCTGCATCTGCTAATGCTTGTCCTACTGCTCTTGTACCATTAGAGAATGGAGTCATTTCGAATACACCCATTGGTCCATTCCATACAACAAGCTTAGAGTTTTTAATTACATCTGCATAAATTTCGCGTGTCTTTGGTCCGATGTCCACACCTTCCCAGTTTGATGGGATAGAGTCGATATCTACAACTTTAGTTGTTGCAGTTTCAGAGAATTCTTCTGTAATAACAATATCAACTGGCATGTAGAAGTTTACGCCTTTTTCTTTTGCAAGTGCCATAAACTCTTTTGCTAGTTCAATCTTGTCATCTTCACATAAAGATAGACCAATTTCATGACCTAATGCTTTTACGAATGTGTAAGCAAGACCTCCACCGATGATTAAGTTATCTACTTTATCTAATAGATGACGAATTACACCGATTTTATCTTTTACTTTCGCACCACCGATGATTGCTGTGAATGGACGATCTGGATTAGAAAGTGCTTTTCCAAGTACTTCTAATTCTTTTTCCATTAAGAAACCTGATACTGCTGGTAGGTAATCTGCAATCCCTGCTGTAGAAGCATGAGCACGGTGAGCTGCACCGAATGCATCATTTACGAAGATATCAGCAAGAGCTGCAAATTCTTTCGCAAGTTCTGCATCGTTCTTTTCTTCGCCCGCATAGAAACGAACGTTTTCAAGAACTAAAACGTCGCCTTCGTTCATTGCTGCAACCATTTCTTGTACAGCTGGTCCGAATGCTTCGTCCGCTTTTTTCACGTCTTTACCAAGAAGCTCACCTAAACGAACTGCTACTGGAGTTAAACGCATTTCTTCTACTACTTGACCTTTTGGACGGCCTAAGTGGCTTGCTAAAATAACTTTCGCACCTTGTTCTACTAAATATTGAATAGTAGGAAGAGCTGCACGAATACGAGTCTCGTCTGTAATTTTTCCATCTTTCATAGGCACGTTGAAATCAACGCGGCAAAATACACGTTTACCCTTTAAATCTACGTCACGAATTGATTTTTTGTTCATTGGATTTCCCTCCGACTAGTTAGGATTGACAAAACCCATTCAAAAGCTTATCACATTTGCTTATAAAACGAAAGAAGAGAGAGGGAACAAACCCTCTCCCTCGTTTTGTCATTGATAACTTATAAACTTAAGGATTAAAGACCTTTTTTAGCCATGTAAGCAGCTAGGTCTACAACGCGGTTAGAGTAACCAGTTTCGTTATCGTACCAAGAAAGTACTTTAACCATGTTACCTTCCATAGTCATTGTAGATAATGCATCGATTGTAGAAGAGTTTGTGCATCCGTTATAGTCGATAGATACTAATGGCTCTTCGCTGTAACCTAGAACGCCTTGAAGTTCACCTTCAGAAGCTGCTTTGAATGCTGCGTTTACTTCTTCAACTGTTACTTCTTTATCAAGTTCAACAACTAAGTCAACAAGAGAAACGTTTGAAGTTGGAACACGTACTGCTCCACCGTTTAATTTACCTTTAAGTTCTGGTAATACTAATGCTACTGCTTTCGCTGCACCAGTTGTAGTTGGGATCATGCTCATTGCTGCTGCACGTGCACGACGTAAATCTTTGTGTGGTAAGTCTAAGATTTGTTGATCGTTAGTGTAAGCATGAACTGTTGTCATCATACCGCGTTTGATACCGAATTTTTCGTTAAGAACTTTTGCGAATGGAGCTAAGCAGTTTGTAGTACAAGAAGCGTTTGATACTACGTTGTGGTTAGCTGCATCGTATGCTTCGTGGTTAACACCCATAACGATTGTGATGTCTTCGTCAGAAGCTGGAGCAGAGATGATAACTTTTTTAACTGATCCACCTAAGTGTTTTTCAGCGTCTGCTTTTTTAGTGAAACGTCCAGTAGATTCTACTACGATTTCTACTCCGTAGTCGCTCCATGGTAATTGAGCTGGGTCACGTTCAGCGATAACTTTGATTTCTTTACCGTTAACAACGATGCTGTCGCCGTTTACAGATACTTCTGCATTTAAAGAACCGTGAACTGAGTCATATTTTAAAAGGTGAGCTAATGTTTTAGCATCTGTTAAGTCGTTGATTGCAACTACTTCTACCTCAGAGTTGTTAAGAGCTGCGCGGAATACGTTACGTCCGATACGTCCAAATCCATTAATACCAATTTTAACTGTCATTTGAATTTCCTCCTTGGGGGATTATATTAAAGGGTAGTACCCTTTGTTAACTGTTTTGCTGCACCTTCATCTGTAATCAAGATTGAAGTGTGCCCTTGTTTAATTACAGCCTGTATCGCTTTTGCTTTTGAAGAACCTCCAGCGACGGCGACAACATGAGATACATGTTGTAAATCTTTTAATTGCATGCCGACTGTTTGTACCTTATGAACGACATTACCTTGTTCATTGAAGTAATAACCGAAAGCTTCGCCAACTGCTTCATTGTCTTTAATTTTTAACCAATCTGCTTCTGAAGTATTTCTGCGACGTGCCATTGTTAACGCATCACCTATTCCATGAATGACGATATTGGAAGAGCGAATCAACTCAAGAACTTCTTTCACGGAAGGTTCCGTTACAATAGATGCATACGCTTCGCTACTCACTTGATCCGGAACATACAATAAGCGATAATGACTCATCGTATTTTGTGCCATTTTCGCACAAATGGTATTGGCCTCTAACTCGACCCCTTCTCCAATTCCGCCACGCGCTGGGACAAACAGCATATGTAAATCTTTGCAGTCTAGTTGCATCATGTCCGCGACGGCAGCTAGCGTTGTTCCTCCAGCCACAGCAACGATATTATTTGCTTCCAGACGGTCTTTTATACAAGTTACACAAGCACGGCCCATCTCCAGTTTAACCCAAGGTGATTCATCACTATCACCAGGGACAACGAAAACTTCATCCAAGTCTAATGTTTCCTTAAGTTGCTTTTCTAAAACCTTTAACCCGGAAATTTCTTTCATAAAGTCTTCCAAAGCAAGAACTAAAGCTGTTCCTTCTTCTGTTAAAGTCATCCCAGAAGAAGCGACGTGAACTAAGTTTTGTTCTTTCAAAACTTGTACTTCACTTCGCAATACTCGTTCTGTCATGCTAAGACTTGCAGATAAATTTCTTCTTCCAATCGGCTGCATGAGACGAATGTGCTGAAGAATTTGCATTCTTGTTTGCATAACCGGTAGCAAATCGGGTAATAATTTTTTCATGTTCTGAATCCATGAGCGCATATCATTTCTCCTCACTACATTGGTTCATTCACTATATGGTCACTTTATGTCCCGCAGTGACATTTTGTGTCCCACATGGCTTAAAAAAATAATCCCTGCTACGTGTATTATTGTAACAGGAGATAGAAACTTATTCAACTCTTAACTGACTTGTTTATATAGTTTATTATGACATCTCTGTGAATAACGCCATATCCTACCTGTTCTCCATCAATTTCTACAACCGGAATCATCATTTGGTACTTCTCTAAAAGCTCCTCGTTGTCATATATATCTATTTCCTCGAGATGAAAAGAATATACCTTTTGTACTTCCTTCAAAACTTGTTTTGCCTTTACACAAAGACCACAGTCTGTTTTCGTATATAAAATAATCTTCATCTTCTTCACCTATCCAATTGTTTTTCTCAAAGAAGATGCCGGAATGTGCATTTGTTCCCGATATTTCGCGACCGTTCTTCTTGAAATTACAATCTCATGCTCTTCTTCTAATAATTTTGAAATTTTTTGATCTGAAAGTGGCTTTTTTTTATTTTCCTTTTCTATAAGCGTCTGAATCAATTGTTTTACACGTTTTGTAGAGATTGCTTCATCTTCTGTTGTAATGACTGCATTACTAAAGAATGATTTCATCTCAAATAACCCATATGGCGTTTGTACATATTTGTTACGTGTAGCACGACTAATCGTAGATTCATGTACGCTTAACTCTTCCGCTACTTCTTTCAAAGAAAGCGGCTTTAAATGTTCTGGCCCTTTCCAAAAGAAATCATGTTGCTTCTTCATAATAATTTCCATCACTTGTAAAAGCGTTTGTTTCCGCTGTTTCAAACTGCGCATAATCCATTGCACATGCTGATACTTCTCAGAAACATAAGAAGCAACTTCACTCTCACTATTATTCAGAAGTGCGCTATATTCTGAATGAATTTCAATTCTTGGCATATTTCTTTCATTCATTTGTAAAATAAGCCGTTCTCCCTCTTTTTTCACTGCCATATCAGGAACGATATATAATGGCTTTTCAGATGAAAATGCAAGTCCGGGCTTCGGTTGTAATGATGTAATACAATCAACCGCCTCTTGTAATTCTTCACTATTACATTTCATCAATTGGATTAGTTTTCGCCAATCTTTCTTCACAAAATAAGAAAAATATTCACCTACAATCATCTCCGCAAGTACATTCTTTTTTTGTAAGCGCTTCAATTGGATTGCTAGACACTCTTGAATATTCCGCGCTCCTACCCCTGCTGGCTCTAGTGATTGGACAATCTCCACAGAACGTTCGACGACATCGATGGGCATGGTAAATAGTTCAGCTAATTCTTCATTCGTTTCTTCTAGATACCCATTTTCATCCAGATTCATAATGATGAAAGAAGCTGTCTTCCGATGTTCTTCATCTATTTTATAATACTGTATTTGATTCAATAAATGTTGTTGAATCGTTTTAGAATCCACACTGTAAATCTCCATTTGATTATCAACTTGCTTGCTCGTACTTTTACTTTTGCTAGAGCTCTTTTTTCTTTCCCTCTCAAAACAACCTAACTCAATAAGGGGATTCTCTAGCGATTGCTCATACAAAAACTCCGATAATTCTTGCACGTTATACTGGAGCATGGTAATCGCTTGCCTCAACTCTTGTGTCATTGCCAAACGTAAGCTTTGTTCTTGTAAAAGACTTGCCTTCAAACTGATCTCCCCCTTGTTTCTATTGTACAATAAGTTTGGTAAAAGGAGAATCCTAACGCAGACACCCATTCCAAAATATTATTAATTTATATGTATTAATGAAACTTATCTCTTACAACTGAAAAATGAATATTATTGAAAAAAAACTATTTTATTACCACATACTAATAGTAAATCTTATTATCAGATATAACAAGTGTATTTTCAAAAAGTATTCTCTCCGCATATTCATGCATCCCCTATTTTCAAACATATTTGGCATAAAAAAGTCCTAACTCACAATTGTAAGTTAGGACTTTTTGACGCGCCCAGAGGGATTCGAACCCCCGGCAGACGTGGTACCGGAAACCACCGCTCTATCCAGCTGAGCTATGGGCGCATGAGAAAACTTTGTAACATCAAAGATTGAAACTCTTTTGTTCTTTACTTGTAGACTAAATAATTCCTCATGAAAGTTTTAGTCCAAGGTGTAAAATCATACCTCTAATTATACAAGAAGCATTCTTCCATTTCAATAAAAAAAGAGCAGACTACTGATCATTCAACTTTCATATTTGCTTTATCTTTCTTATATTGTCAAATCACCAATATCCCCCTGCCCTATTCATAAACTTTGGTTAATTTTCCATTCCCTCTCTTAATAGACCTAAATTTGGAAAACATATTTTTCCTCCCACTTACAAAATATAACTTGTGAATTGATATTCAAAAGGAGGCTTTATTCAATGACTGTTATTACAAAGCTAAAACAAACAGTAGCAGGTTTAAAAAGTGCACAAGCGAGTTTAGAAGGCTTCGCTCTTGATACAGATAATCAACAAGCAAAACAGCTTTTCCAAACAGCTGCACAACAAACGCAATCTATTATCGATTCTTTAAACCCGCGTGTAGAAGAAGTTCAACAAGAAGAGCCTCAATATACACAACAATAAATGAAAGTACCACCTTATCTAGAAAAAGGATGATTCTATATCATCCTTTTTCAACAAATTACATAAAGCAATAGAAATGGAAGGATGATTATGAGAAAACTTGGAGTTATCATCACGCTACTCGTACTCCTATTTAGTGTATTTACTGGCTGTGACAATAGCCCTTTAGATAAAAAAGTAAAAAAAGAAGAAACAAAAAGGCAAGACAAAAAAGAAGGACCAGAGTTAACAAAAATGAGCACGGAATCCTTTAATCAATCTATTTCACAAGGCGCAAAGAAAATGGCGCTTTCTATGGAAGAGATTGAACAAGCTACAGCCGTTAACTCCAATTTAGATCTTTACATAGCCATCAAACCAGAACATCATGAAAGATTTACACTAAAACCTTTACGAAGCAAACTAAAAAAACGACTGAGTGATGAATATCCAACATTTAATGTTCGCGTCAGTACCGATCGAAAAATCTTTATGCTATTAGATGAGCTGGAAAATAAAATTCAGAAGAAACGAGTAAACAAAGATAAAATTAAAAAACAATTGAAACTCATTCAAACAGAAATGGAATCTAATACGTAATGACACGTGTTCTAAAGGAAAAGGAAGGATTCAAATGTCCAGTAAAGATAAAAATTTAACACCTGTACAACAAGAATATAAAAAATTCGAACAACAACGGGAGCCAAAACGGCCTGTTTTAAAAAATTGCATAAAAGCTTTTTTTGTTGGTGGATTCATTTGTTTTATCGGCCAACTGATTTCAACTTTTTACATTCATTTTTTTGATTTTACTGAGCGTTCCGCTGGAAACCCGACAGTTGCGACTCTTATTTTTATTTCCATGCTACTTACTGGGTTTGGAGTATACGACCGCCTTGGACAGTTCGCTGGAGCTGGAACAGCAGTACCTGTGACTGGATTTGGTAATTCTGTTATTGCCGCTTGTATTGAGCATCGAACAGAAGGATTTGTTCTCGGCGTCGGCGGTAACATGTTTAAGTTAGCTGGATCCGTTATTTTATTTGGTGTATTTTCAGCTTTTGTTATCGCTTTAATTAAAACCATTCTTGTTCAATGGGGAGGGTTGTAAATGCTACAAGGACACCGAACATGGGTATTTGAAAATAAACCAGTTATTATCTCAACGGGAGTCGTCGGTGGCCCATTTGAAGCAAATGGCAAAATTCCCGAAGACTTCGACACTCTTCATGGAGACTTATGGCTCGGACAAGATTCTTATGAAAAAGCACATACAATTTTATTTGAGGAAGCTTGTAGCCGCGCTATTGAAAAAGCAAAACTTCGTAAAGATGATATTCAGTTTGTACTCGCAGGCGATTTAATTAACCAAATTACGCCAACAAGCTTTGCATGTCGTACACTTGGCACTCCTTATCTCGGATTGTTCGGAGCTTGTTCGACCTCTATGGAAGGATTGGCGCTTGGAGCAAGCATTATAAATGCAAAAGGAGCAAAATATTTATTAACCGGTGCCTCAAGTCATAACACCGCAGTGGAAAAACAGTTCCGCTATCCAACGGAATATGGAGGACAAAAGCCTCCGACCGCTCAATGGACTGTAACTGGAGCTGGCGTTGCTCTTTTAAGTAACCAAGGAAATGGTCCACAAGTAACATCGGCAACTATTGGACGTGTTGTTGATATGGGACTAACTGATCCTTTCAATATGGGAGGTGCGATGGCTCCCGCCGCTGTTGATACAATTGAAGCCCATTTACGCGATCGACAAATCGATGTCTCTTACTATGATTTAATCGTAACAGGCGACCTTGGACATGTTGGACGTGAAATTGCTTACGATTTACTACATAAACATGGGCTAAACATAACGAGCAAGCAATTTCAAGATTGCGGAATCATCATTTACCGAGAAGGTCAACCTGTACTAGCTGGTGCAAGTGGCCCTGGTTGTTCCGCAACTGTCGTATACGGACATTTATTAAACAGAATGAGAAGAGGAGAGTTGAAACGAATCCTTGTCGTTGCAACAGGCGCTTTGCTCTCTCCACTTACTTTTCAACAAGGAGAAACGATCCCTTGTATCGCTCATGCTGTATCAATTGAACTTGGAGGTGCAAAGCAATGATTTTTTTCTGGGCTTTCGTCATTGGCGGTCTCATATGTGTAATCGGTCAACTCCTGTTTGATATTGTCAAACTAACACCTGCTCATACGATGGCTACACTTGTTGTTGCTGGTGCCATTTTAGATGGATTCAATTTATACGAGCCGTTAATTGATTTTGCTGGGGCTGGAGCAACTGTGCCAATTACGAGTTTTGGCAACGCTCTCGTTCATGGTGCAATGGAAGAAGCTGCAAAGCACGGGATTGTCGGAGTAATTACCGGCATGTTTAAAGTAACAAGTGCCGGGATATCAGCAGCAATTATTTTCGGATTTATCGGTGCACTACTATTTAAACCAAAAGGATAAGAGGTGTTTTCATGACAGTTATTGCTAACGTAAAAACGTGTCTTGCTAGTTTAAAGGGTGCTCAAGCAAGCTTAAGTACTCTTTCGCAAAATGCTGCGGATGAAGAAGCAAAGCGCGTATTTCATGAATGCATGTTAGAGATGGATAGCGTTATCGCTGATTTAAAAGATCGAGTTTCACTATTAGAACGTGAAGAACCTCAATATAAAGGGTTTTAAGCAGACTGGAGGAATTTGCTATGTCTCATCTACCCGAATGGACACTTGTCATTCTCCGTTCTGTATTTATATTAATGATTTTATTCGCTATTACAAAATGGTTAGGTAAAAGACAAATTTCTCAACTTTCCTTTTTTGAATATATAGCGGGAATGACAATTGGTGATATTGCTGCTCAAATAACAACAGGGCTAGATCAAAAATTTTTCCACGGCGTCTTTGCCATTCTTATTTTTGCGGTAGTTCCTTTTTTCACAGGTATTCTTTCTTTAAAGAACAAAGCAGCCAGAGATTTTTTTGAAGGAAAATCTACTGTTTTTATAAAGGATGGTAAAGTTCTCGAGGATAACTTAAAAAAAGAAAAATATACAAGCGACGAATTACTCGAGCTTCTTCGAAACAAAGGAACTTTCAGTATATCCGAAGTAGAATTTGCAGTACTGGAGCCAAGCGGTGAATTAAACGTATTATTAAAAAAAGATCGCCAACCACTTACAGCAAAAGACATCGGCTTAAAAGTACCAAACGAAAAAGAGCCACAAACTGTCATTATGGATGGTAATGTACTCGATGAACCTCTGTCAGCAAGCGGGCATAATCGAGCTTGGCTACATGCTGAACTGGAAAAACTCGGTGTCGTAATTGAAAATGTATTTCTCGGTCAAGTTGATTCGTATGGACAACTTACGATTGATGTCTATAATGATAAACTTCAAATGCCTTCCCCGCAGAATAAACCTTTATTATTAGCATCTTTAAAAAAATGCCAAGCTGATTTGGAATTGTTCTCATTAGAAACAAAATCAAAATCAGCAAGTGAAATGTATAGCAAAAATGCAAAACAAATCGAATACATTTTAAATAAAGTAACCTACCTTTTAAAAGAATAAAACATGAAAGAACGCCTCTATAAAACAGGCGTTCTTTTATTATTACTACACTTTTTGTTACGTTTAATTTTATAAAATTCGGTTATGATGTTGAAAGATACATAAGCAGGGAATTCCAAGAAGCATAGCGAATAAATCATCTTACAACTACATATTTTTTGATTTAAAGTGGTTTTGTTTGACCTTTATTGACCATAATTGTATTATAAGACTAAGAAAGCTTTCAAAGGAGGAAATAACAGATGAATTTAATTCCTACAGTAATTGAACAAACAAATCGTGGAGAACGCGCTTACGATATTTACTCTCGACTATTAAAAGACCGCATCATTATGCTTGGTAGCGCAATTGATGACAATGTAGCAAACTCAATCGTTTCCCAGCTTTTATTCTTGGAATCTCAAGATCCAGAAAAAGATATTCATTTATACATCAACAGCCCTGGTGGTTCTATTACAGCAGGTATGGCAATCTATGACACAATGCAGTTCATTAAGCCAAACGTATCAACTATTTGTATCGGTATGGCAGCATCTATGGGTGCATTCCTACTTGCAGCTGGTGAAAAAGGAAAACGCTTCGCACTTCCAAACAGTGAAGTTATGATTCACCAACCACTTGGCGGTGCACAAGGACAAGCAACTGAAATTGAAATCGCTGCAAAACGCATCCTATTCCTACGCGATAAATTAAACAAAATCCTTGCAGAACGCACAGGCCAACCACTAGAAATCATCGAACGCGACACAGACCGTGACAACTTCATGACAGCTGAAAAAGCACTAGAATACGGCCTAATCGATAAAATCTTTACAAATCGTTAATACCAATAAAAGCGGAAGCGGCTCGCTCTGAATGTGAGGGGGATGGAGCTCCTGACGTAGAGGTGCCCTTTGCCTCGCAGGAAGGCGCGAAGCCACCGAACATTCTTGCCGCTGGAGCTAGATACATCTAAAAGCGGAGGCGGCTCGCTCTGAATCGCCACATAAAAAAGGGCTATCGCAACACATTGCGATAGCCCTTTTTATCGAGCATATTACTAAATATCAGCAACCTAACACAAGTTATCGGCGCAAATCGAAATATATCGGCGATCCAACTCAAGTTATCGGCGCATTTCGTATTATATCGGCGGTTTGACACAAGTTATCGACCACTAGACAATATTCGACAAGTTCATCCAATCAATAAAAGCTATCGCATTTACGCGATAGCTTTTATTGATTAGTTTGCACGTAAGCAACGAGCGCTTCTAATGCTTCTTCTGCATCTGAACCTTCTGCCATAATTGTTATGTGGCTACCAGATCCAATCGCTAAACTCATAATCCCCATTATACTCTTAGCGTTAATTGTTTTGTCATCTTTCTCAATGAAAATATCAGCATGAAAGCGATTTGCCTCTTGCACAAACAACGCAGCCGGACGTGCTTGCAAACCACCTTTTCGTACAACCTCAACTTTTTTTTGAACCACGGCTCCATTTCCCCTTTACCTTTATTTTTTTGCTACTGTTTCCCCCGCACGTAATTTCTCCGCAATTTCGTCGATTTTACGCAAACGATGATTGATACCTGATTTACTAATTTTCCCTCCAGATACCATCTCGCCTAATTCTTTCAATGTTACATCTTGATAATTAACCCTTAGTTGTGCAATCTCTCTTAGTTTATCTGGCAAAATATCAAGGCCAACCGTCTCATCAATGTAGCGAATATTTTCAATTTGCCTTAATGCCGCACCAATTGTCTTGTTGAGATTAGCGGTTTCACAATTTACTAAGCGATTGACAGAATTACGCATATCACGAACAATACGAATATCCTCAAATTTTAAGAGTGCATTATGCGCGCCAATAATATTTAAAAATTCCGTAATTTTCTCTGCCTCTTTTAAGTACGTAATATATCCTTTTCGTCTTTCTAACGTCTTACTATTTAAATCAAATCCATTCATCAATTCACATATAGAATCATTATGTTCCTTATATAACGAAAAGATTTCTAAATGATAAGATGATGTTTCTGGGTTATTTACTGAACCACCTGCTAAAAATGCTCCTCGTAAATACGATCTTTTACAACATTTCTTCTCAATTAATTCCTGTGATATATTGCGGATAAACGAAAAGTCCTCTCGAACAATTTGAAGATCCGCTAAAATTTCGCGTGATTTTTCAACAAGCCGAACGATATAGACATTGTTTTTCTTTAATCGCATTTTTTTTCGAACAAGCAATTCTACCGTTACGTTATAGCCCTTTTTCAAAAGTGTATAAATCCTTCTCGCAATTGCTGCATTTTCCGTTTGAATATCTATGGATAGACGACGATTTGAAAAAGAAAGCGATCCGTTCATTCGAAGTAATGCTGATAACTCAGCTTTCTCACAGCATTCTTTCATTTCAAGCTTTGTGAGCTCTTTCTTTGTTTCCGAAGCAAATGACACAGTCAACACCTCCTTATACAATTTTTTGGAACAAAAATCTTGTCCTATATGAATGAGGAGCGTTACCTCCAACGAGGCAACGCATATTTATAACAATGAATATAAAATAGAAGCTAGTTTTAACGTATCATGTCTTACAACATGATCATCATATTTCGCTAATTGATCTTGAATGACCTCAATATTATTTTCAGTAAAACGTTCTTCATCCACTACAACTGGTGTAGACATTTCTTTCTCATATAACTTACGTAATTCACAAGGAATATCACGGTTATTCACAATTGCAGTATCGATAAATGGTTGCCCTAAATGATCATGTAACGCCTGCACATGATCAAAAGCAGTATATCCCATCGTTTCACCGGCTTGTGTCATAACATTACACACATATACCTTCTTCGCTTTTGCAGCAAGAACAGCGTCCCCAATTTTGTTAACAACTAAATTCGGCAATATACTCGTATACAAACTTCCCGGACCGAAAACAAGTAAATCAGCTCGTTTAATCTCAGCTAACGTCTCATGCAATGGCTCTACATCTTCTGGAGTTAGAAAGACACGGTTAATCTTCTTTCCGTAATAAGGAATTTTTGATTCACCTGTTACAACTTCCCCATCTTCTAGTTCCGCATGAAGTACGGCGCTTTGATTCGCTGCTGGTAATACACGTCCTCTGACATTTAATACTTTACTCGTTTCTGTAATCGCATGGAAAAAGTCGCCTGTAATCGAGGTCATACCTGCCAATAATAGATTTCCTAACGCATGACCTTTCAGTCCGTCTCCTGTTGTGAAACGATGCTGAAATAAAGCTTCCACCAGCGGCTCTACATCCGATAACGCAACAAGTACGTTACGAATGTCACCTGGGGGTGGAATTTCTAGCTCATCACGTAATCTACCTGAACTGCCACCATCATCAGCGATTGTAACAACTGCTGTAATATCAACAGGATATTGCTTTAATCCTCTTAATAAAACAGAAAGTCCAGTTCCCCCTCCCATGATGACAATTTTAGGTTTTCTCTCTTTTTTCATCCCTTAATGGCCCTTTCTCTTCTCCACATCACGATGAGATACATGAACACTATAATCTGGTTTCAAATGTTTCCCAAGGTACTCTGTGAGCGTAACAGAACGATGCTGTCCACCTGTACATCCAATTGCAATTACAAGTTGACTCTTACCTTCTCTTTTATAATGAGGCAGCATGAAAGTAATCAGATCCGTTAATTTCTCTAAAAACTTATGTGTCTCATTAAACTTCAGTACATACGATGAAACTTCTTCATCTAGTCCTGTTAATGGCTTCATATGTGGAATGTAGTATGGATTTGGTAAAAAACGAACATCGAATACTAAATCTGCATCAATCGGAATACCGTACTTAAATCCAAATGACATAACATTTACACGAAATGCTTGCTCAGTTTCGGTTGAAAACAGCTGAACAATTTTTTCACGTAATTCTTTCGGTTTTAAATCCGATGTATCAAGCACAATATTCGCTCTTGCTTTCATGTCTGTTAATAAACTGCGCTCTGCCTCGATTCCTTTTAAAGGAAGACCAGTTGGCGCAAGTGGATGCGAGCGTCTTGTTTCCTTATAGCGCGTTACAAGCGTGCTATCCTTCGCATCTAAAAATAGAATATGAGGGATAATCCAAGTGCGTTCTGATAAATCATCAAGTGCTCCCCATAAATGTTCAAAAAACTCGCGGCCACGTAAATCAATACCTAGTGCAACTTTATTCATCTTGCTTTTTGAATCCGCCATCAGCTCAACAAACTTTGGCAATAACATCGGAGGTAAATTATCTACACAGAAATACCCTAAATCTTCGAAGCTTTGTAGTGCTACTGTTTTTCCAGCACCAGACATCCCTGTAATAATTACCATTTTAATATCATTATTCTCTGTCATCGTATCCCCTCCCGGAAGATTTAGCTTGGGTCTAATCGATATGAAAGTAATTCAAAATCTGGTGTATATACAAATGTACCGTAAATGATACCGTTTCCTTTAATTAAGTAATCAATAATATGATAATCTCCCGGTGCCATTGGTAATTCATCAATTTTATCAAGTGTGTGCCAGCCAATAATGCCTTCTTCGCTTTCTAATTTGTTTTCTCCTGCAAAATCAGTTGCCAAGAAGGAGAACATCATCCATTCAGAAACAACTTTATCACCCTCTTGGATGACAAAGGTGAAGACCCCTTTTAATGCTGGGTTCTTTAAATAAATCCCTGTTTCTTCACGATATTCGCGAACGACTGAATCTCTTACTGTCTCACCGCGCTCCATCTTCCCGCCAGGTGCAACCCACCAATTTCGACGTGGCTTTTGGAGTAGGAGGACTTCATTACCTTTTATTAACACACAGTTTGTGACTCTTTGCATGTTTCTTCACCTCAGCTACTTGCGATGAATGATCTCATCTCATCACATACTTATTTCATTATACTATCAAAAACAGTTTGTCACAATGAAGGAGACTCTCTCCCAAAATAAGGGATTCTCTGCTTACTTGCGCATACACACATATAAAAAATCCCCTTAACGAACTATATCGCTAAGGGGGAGTGTCTTCTTATTTCTTACCAAAATAGGATACAATCGCAAACCCTAAAATAAATGTAATAATAGAACTTACAATGGAAATTCTACCGGTCGGAATTCCAGGAAATACGACTGCAATCGATCCAATTACAAGCCCGATAATCGCAGCGAATGTCGCACTTTTATAATTTGATAATAAGTAGCTAATTCCTTTACTACTTACAACAAATCCTACTACAACGCCCGCACCAATTACGGCAATTAGCGGCAAATTCAATGTTGTTAATGCATGAATTGCAGTTGGGTATACGCCGATAATTAATAAAATAAACGACCCGCTAATACCAGGAAGAAGCATTGCCATACTAGCCATCCATCCTGCGAAAAATAAACCGATTGTATTTAAAATTGTTAACGTCGTAATTGGATCTGCCGCTTTATCAGGCTTAAAGAAAGCTGTTATTGCAACAAGAATTGCTGCGATGATTAACAAGATGATATGACCACCTTTAAACGTCGCCTTTGCATCAGCTTCTCTCATCAACATTGGTAATATACTAACAATTAAACCGAGGAAGAAAAATTGAGTCGGTTCATAATGATTTGCAAGTAAATATTTAATAACATGACTTAACGTTAAAAAAGCTGCTGCCACGCCCATAGCAAGTGGAATTAAAAATCCTAAATGTTTTTTCCATTCACGACTAAAGAACCCACTAATTGCCGCAAGCAATTGTTCATAAATCCCTAATACAACTGCGATTGTTCCGCCGCTTACACCCGGAATTAAATCACTAACTCCCATACAAAATCCACGATATATATTACGCCATTCCATATCGAATAAACTCCTCATTTCTTATCAGCATTTTTTCGTAAACTTTAGTATATCAATAAGAAATCTTATAATCTAAACATTTTTTGACAAATATTTGACATTTAGTTATTCAAGCGCCAAATCAAATACATCATTATTAAATATATTAACGTTTAAAACCTTTATAAGCTATAATATTTGAACTCAATAAAGTAATCGAGTAAATTCAAATAAAAAGTACACAAAGAGCGAATGGAGAGAGTAACTGAGATAAAGAATATGAACTTAAAAATGCACCACGAAATTGAAAAAAATTATCTTACATATTGTTTTAACAGGTGTATATACTTCATACAGTTTCAAATCTCTAGCCAAAAAAGGCATGACCACAAGCATGTTCCATAAAAGAAACTACCGTGATAATGCCCTAATAAAATCTTTTTATTCCTCTTCAAAATTAAAACTATCTTATTCACAAGAAAAACAATTCTCCCATGATTATACCGAGTATTACGATACAGAACGTATTCAAACAAAGTTAGACTACCCGTGTCCTATAGATATAGAAGCAATATAGAATATAAGTGTCTCCCCTAAGTACCAAATAAGTGAATCCGTTCATACATAAACAAAAGTTTTTTTATTCACACTATTAATTTCTTACTATTCCTCCTGCAAAAAATTCAATCTCTTTTTTATCAAAATCCTATCTCTAAATAGCTAATGAACTTATGAGCTAAATCAATATTTTTTATCCTATTCATTTCTCTCTTACAAAAGAAATTCTAAAGATTGGATATGCCTTACTATTCAATAATGCTTGTCCCTTTCTGTTCTTCTATATATTTGACAATACTATTAATAGTTC
This sequence comes from Bacillus cereus group sp. BfR-BA-01492, assembly GCF_022662815.1. NCBI lineage: Bacteria > Bacillati > Bacillota > Bacilli > Caryophanales > Bacillaceae > Bacillus > Bacillus cereus group sp. BfR-BA-01492. The sequence continues at coordinate 74,302 of NZ_JAKUEH010000009.1, read as the reverse complement.
TAAATACACTCATATCAACTGCACCGATATTCAATTCATAGTCTTTTTTAAGAACATTAATAAAGGTTAACACATCCATAGAATCCAGACCATAAGGAGAATCCTTCCCGAATAAAGGCATTTCGTTATCAATTTCCGCAGGATTAATAGATATTTTATACATCTCTACAAGTTTCTCTTTTATTTGCAATTTAATCATTTTCAAACCCCTTTTCTTCATTTTTTATATATTTCAAACATATTGATCCCCAAAGAAAACCAGCTCCTATTGCAGAGAAAACTACATAATCTCCTTGTTTGATTTTATTTTCACTTATTGCCTTGTTAAAAGCAGAGAAAATAGTTGCTGATCCCGTATTACCTTGTTCCTGTACCGTAAGAGTCGTTTTATCCATTGAAGCTCCTATTGCACTCATCGCTTCTTTAATAATGTTTAAGTTAGCTTGATGAAGAATGAAGTGATCTATATTCTTCACCTTAAGGCCCGCATTCTCTATAACGGAACACATAGATTTCGGAAGACTTTTTGTAGCCATCTTCCATACTTCTCGACCATTCATTTTAATAAATTGACTCCTATAAATCTCTTCATCTCTTACTGATTTTGTTCCTCCACCAGTAATTTCCACCGCATCAGATAAACTAGAATCAATATTCCAAGATAATATACCACTTCCCTCTTTCGTTTCCTGAAGAATCATTGCTCCAGCAGCATCACCCAAAAACACTCTTGTAGAACGATCTTCCGGATTGGTAATACGTGATAGCACTTCTGCTCCAATTACTAATACATTATGAATATTTTCGTTTTGTAACAAATGAGCCCCTAACATAATCGAGAAAATTCCACCCGCACATCCTGTTTGATTTAAGTCAATAGGAATTGCATTGGTAGCACCTATTTTCTCTTTTATAATGAGTGCTGTAGAAGGTAATTTTTGATCTGGCGTAGTCGAAGTTAAAATGATAGCATCAAGATTCTCTGCTGAAATCCCAGCATCCTTTATTGCCTGATTGCTGGCACACACACACATATCCGATGTCACAAACTCTTCTTGCAAAAATCTTCTTTCTTCAATGCCTGTTTTCACCTGAATCCATTCATTAGTCGTCTCTAAAGTTTGAGTCAGCATCTCATTTGTAATTACTTCATCTGGTATATAAGCGCCCACTCCCTGTATTGTCACAGGAGTAACAAGACCACTTGCATTCCTAGCCCTCTCTATACCTACTGTCTCCATTTCCAATTAAACTTCCTCCTTCTCCGGAAAATCTCCATATATTTCTTTTAATGAATCTGGAACATCTTCAAGTTGAACTATACATTCTAAAATAACCGTCTTCCTTTGGGCATATTGCTCATAAACATATTTAAAGGTGCTTAACACATCATCTTTATCATCTAAGGAAAGTACTTCCAGTTGTGAATTTTTCATTCCTACTAGCGGCAACTCTTGATTAACAAAAGAGTATGGATTTCGTCTCTCTTTATTTTTATTTTGAAATTGTAACCAACCATATCCTCCATTTTTTAATACCACATAAATAACAGGTATCTTGTTATTTATAACGGTTTCCAGCTCACTTCTGAATAAATTAAATGCACCATCACCAACGAAAGCTATAACAGGTCGATTTATATTAGTCTTCGCCACTCCAATTGTAGCGCTTACTCCAAAACCAAGGCTTGTTTGTTCACTTGGAACAATTGCATTTTGTCCTTCCTTTAAGCTTAAATAAGGAAAATAATAAGACCACATATCTTGCAAACCATTTTCGTGAACAAATATAGCATTAGAAGGTGCATACATTTGCATGCCATTTAATACATGTGCAACTTTTAAATACTCACTATTTTCTAAACATTCTATCTTCTTTTCTGTTAGCTGTTTTTTTAACTGCACAATTTGCTCAACCCATTTTTCCTTATCTAATGGTGCCTCAATCATAGAAAGGATGTAATTTAATGTAAGTTCAGCATCCCCTACTAATCTCATTCCGTTAAACTTCAAGTTAAAATCTTCTTCGGTATTATTAATTTGGATTACCTCTTTCGTCCTAAGCACCTGATCCCAACCAAATAAAGCCGTTTCCTCTAGCTTACTTCCAACTGTGATTATAAGATCTGAATCCTGTACGATTGGAAACAATTGTTTAGGCGAATATAATCCTGCTAGTCCGCAAAATAACTTTTGGCTTTCATCATACGCGCCTCTTCCAGATGCAGTTACAAATACTGCAGCATTTATGACATTAGAAAATTGAGTAAGTAAATAAGTATCTGTTAAACTGTTACTCCCTCCTCCTAGTAATAGAAGCGGACGCTTAGCTTCTATTATCTTTTTCCGAAACTCCCTTAAAAAATTAGGGTCAGGTAACGTTCTTGAAATTGAAATTGGTGAAAATTGCACTGATTCAAGATCTACATATAATTCACCAATATCTTCTGGAATCTCAATATAAACTGGCCCTGGCTTTCCATTTAACGCCATAAATAATGCTTTCTTTAAAACCCAACCGATAGAATCTGGGTTTTCTAGCCGATGACACCATTTCACTAATGGGGATACAAGTGACATCTGGTTCGCCTCCTGGAAGGCCTTTTTATCACCGTACACTTTGGTCCTTGTTCCAGATGCTATTATTAATATAGGCACATTTTGAGATTGGGCTTCTAATAATCCTGTAACACAATTAGAAACTGCTGGACCTTTCCCAACAATACACACTCCCAAGCTTTTAGACGCTAATGCATGTCCAGTCGCCATAAATACAGCATTGCGTTGGTCCCTATTTACTAAAAATTCAATACCATACTCTTCAATAACATTCATTAATTGAAGATCATCACTTGGTAACCCATAAACTAAATCTATCTTATTCCTTTTCAAAATATTTGCAATTGCTTCGTAGACACTTATTTGTCCCATTGTCCACCTCTTTTTTTCAAATGTTGCTTACAAACCAATGAAAGAAGGATTGGTTTAATGAATAATTCACCTTCATAGTAAATATAATTAGCCATTGGTCCATATCCTCCAAAAGCTGTATTACCATCTTCTATATCAAATAAAGTTTGATTAACCGAAACGGTATGTTTTCTCTTCAAAAATGTAATCAATTCATGTTGCCCTTCTCCATATACAGTTGCACCCATAGCTCGTTCGAGGAAGTAACCTGTATTAAAAACCTCTTTAATTTCTTCCAGATTTTCGTAACTCACGATATTAAAAATTGGCGAGAAAAATTCAGCAATCTTAAGTTTCTCTTCTAAAGAACTAACCAAAATTGTTGGCTCTATTACCTTATCTTTATAATTTATATTGCCACCACGAATAATATATTTACTGTTTTGATTTAAATATTGCGCAACAGATTCTAATGTAGACGTATAGTGAATTGATCCATAGTCCGCTCTTTCATCTGAATTATCACCAAATTTCAAATTAGCCAATTCCCTTTTTAATAATTGTATAAAAAGGGGTTTAATCTGTTCAGATACATAAACTACATCTGGTCCCATGCAATCTTGTCCTGTATTAAACATTCTTACATCAACTAAATCTCTTGCAGCTTTTTCTAAATCCGCGGACTCCGTTATTATAAATGGATTTACACCTTGTCCAAAAAAGACAAATAACTGATCTTGTGAAAGTTGGAATTTAATACTCTCAGCATTTTGATAAGTTCCTGTAAACAAAACTACATTTGCTTTTAAAGCAGACTCTTTAATATATTTTCTGTATGAGTACTCCCTTAATTCAATTGGTAATTGATGAACTTTTTCAAATAACTCATGAAGTTTTCTAACCTGATTAATTACTAAACTAGAACCACGGAATTCTATGTGCTTTACGTATAATGATGGAATTATTAAATATAAAATATAGGAATACAATACGACATTGGACGGCATAAACACAGACATTCGATCAATAGTTGGTGGTTGATTCTGCGTTACTTCATCGATTGCGTTTTCTAAAGCTAGTAATGAACAATTAAACTCCTTCTCAGCTGTTTGGTACGTACTGATTTCTGTCAAAATCTCTAAAAATTCGAGCTTATTTCTTTTCATATATTGTATACAAGAAATAATTCTTTCTTTCCGCTCATCTAACAATTCAGGTGAATCAATGACCGGTGTCAAACTTTGCATAAGTCTTCCTCCACTCCTATATATGTCCTTGCTTGAACTTCAAGTGCAACAAGATCAACTTTTCCATTAGTAAGATAAGGAAATCTTTCCAGGAAAATAATTTTGTCTGGTCTCATTAAAGAATCGAGATTTTCAAACACCAATTTCTTTATATGATCCGTTTCCTTCAATGGAATCTCAAGAAACAAAACGATATACGCTCCCTTTTTCTCATCCTGAAAACCAATAACTTTTCCTACTACACCTAAGTTATCCTCTAATTGCTTTTCAATTTTTGCTGGATTGATAACATAACCATTCCGAATAATCTCTTTTCCCTTTCTACCAATAATAAAGAGATTCCCGTCACTATCCAAATAGCCTAAATCATTCGTTTTAAACCAACCATCAACTAAAACTAAATTTGTTTCTTTAGATAAATTCAAATATCTTTCCATTACTTCTGGTGTCTTTACAATCACTTCTCCAACCTCTTTAGAATGGAGAATTTCATTCATTTCATTTACAATTTTAATTTGTACCCCCTCGAGCGACTTACCACAGCCACCTTCCTGACCATTTACATTAAGTGCCACGTTTCCTAGTTCAGATAATCCATATCCATCTAATAGGGGCTTCTCTAGCAATGTTTGAAACTCCCCCGCCAATTTTTTCGACAGAGGTGCACCGCCAACACACCACATGCGAACAGATGATTGTTTTAAACTACTTTTTATTTCTTCTCGTTTTTTCATAATATTGGCCAAGACATAATAGGTGGAGGGAATCCCATCAACAACAGTTACTTTTCTTTCTGTAATTGTTTTTATAATTGAGCGGATTTTTTTATAGTTACAAATAACTAGTTCACATTTCATAATTCGCCATATGAATAAAATGGACAGACCATAAAAATGAGTAAAAGGAATTAAAGGCAGTAAAACATCCTCATTTCGATATTGCATGACATCTATCGTCTTCATTAAATTCGAAATAAATGATGTTCCAGATTTAACAATCCCTTTAGGATGACCAGTTGATCCAGATGTATATAATATTAAAGCATCTTCTTTATTCATCCATGTAGGATTGATCTGATCTATATCCAGTTCAAGGGAGTACTTCTCAATTGAAGGATTCAATGGAATCTTCTTAAACTCCGTCGCTAGATTAATCGCATGATCCGAAATATATACTTTGCTTCTGGAATCCCTTACAATCTCATTCAATTCCTTTTCACCTGTCAAGCAATCTACCAAAACAATGGAAGCCTCTAACTCTGTTAATGCAAAGAAGGCGATTAAAAAGCGATAAGAATTCTCGGCAATAAGCGCTACCCTTTCTCCAGTAACCCCGACTTCCTTTAAATAATTTGTGTAACCTTTAATATCTTTTTTAAACTCTTGTATAGAATAAACCTTTTCTGGAGTATAAATTTTATATGCCATTATTCCCCACCACTCATTATAATGTAGCTATATTTTCAATTTCATCAGGACTAATCCTGACTATATTAAAATCTTGTTTTAATAATTGTGCGAATAAATTTCTCGGACCTATAACAAAAGCCTGTGATACTTCTTGCTTCTTCATTGTGTCTGTTACTAAGTCCCACCTAACAGGATTATCATACCCATCTAATAAACTTTGTTTGAATAGTTCAGAATCTGTTATTATTTCTCCGTTCACATCAGATATGATTGATGTTTTCATCGGTTTAAATTTAATTTGATTGAACAATTCGTGTTCTAACTGTACTTTCAAGTCTTTTAAAAGCACACTATGAATTGGTTGATTCATAGTGTGTAGTGAAGATATCTTTGGTATTGTATTAATCTTCTCTTTAAGTAATTTAATAGTCTGTGCATTTCCACATAGACATACCACTTTTTTCAGAAAGCCAACTAATTCCAAATACATTCCCTCTTCTTGAAACTGTCGTATAATAGTCTTCGCTTCATCAAGAGACATATTATAAATAAAATGTGTTTGATAATCCTCTTTCATCTGCTTAAAAAACTCTTTTGATTTCTTTGCCGCTTCATGCGTCAACCACACTGCTTCAGCGTAAGTAAGCGTATTAGTCTGTACCGCTGCACTCATTCCACCAAAGCTTACTCCAATTGTGAAATCAGGCTGATAGTTATAACGCTTATAGAAATGGTCTAGCAACGCAAGCGTATTAGCTAGAAAGCAAACTTCATACACTTCTTGATTTGTTTCATCCGCTTCCCTAAAAGCACTCGCAAGTGAATAACCTAAAACTTCACTTGCCTCTTTAAATCGTTGAATAGCAAAAGAGTCATTATTAATAAAAAATTCAACTTCTTGATAACTAGACGGCGCTATTCCTGGCAGAACAATTCCCTTCATTTCTTATTCCCCCTTAACCTGTAATTCGCCTATCATTTTTTGCACATCTAATAAGGTTACAAGTGGTACAACTTCAAATGGAATATCAGTAAACTCTAAAGACTTATATACAAAATTCCCTGGTCCTAATACAAACAGTTTATTAACTCCACGTTGTGACAATGCCTGTAACGATTGATACCATTTCACACTATTTGTGTATTGTTCCACTATGTCGTAAGATACTTGTGACTTATTAAAAACTTCCGTTGCATCAACATTACTTATTAATGGTTTGATTGGCGTTTTCAACTGCATACTAGACATAAAACTTTCACTAAATTTCTCTTTTACATTCTCTAACAAAGAGCAATGCCCAGGAGGGCCATATGGAATCTTAACAGCTAATGCTCCATAACTTTGCACTTCTTCGGTTAGTTTTTCTAAACTCTCAAAATCTCCATTGACAATCATTTGGTTAGATGTAGCATACATACACGGTTCTAATACATATCCTTTTTGACACAAATTATAAATGCTACGCTCCAAGATTTTGGAATCAATATTGTAAAAAAAGTATATGCCGTATTGCTTGCCAATGAACTCCGTTTCCTCAAGTTCACACATCGTGCGAACCATATTCAATGTGTCTTTGAAATCTAAGCACCCACTACAATGAAATGCTGTGATTTGTCCCAAACTAGGACCAAGAAAGTATTCAATACCTTCCAATTTCCCCTTAAATAATTCATATAATGCAACAGTTATCGTCACGATACTAGGCCTTGCTATAATACCTTTATTTATAATTTTTTCATCATCAGAGAAAAAATGCGTAGCAAGATCTATACCCAAAATATTACTAGCCTCTTCAAATTTCCTCCGTACACTTGGAATATGCTTATATAATTCATGGAAATTACCCTTTTTCAATGTCATTAATGGCGGAAACAACAGTGCCGATTTCATTTTAATATTACCTCCAACTCCCTTTACATCAGGCCACCATCTACTACCAATGTTTGCCCTGTTATATAACTAGCCTTCTCAGATGCTAGAAATGAAACCGCCTCAGCCACCTCTTTCGCAGTTCCTAAACGCCTCATTGCAATTTTCCTTTCAAAGGCCTCCATCTGATCCTTTGGTATTCTATTCACCATACCAGTATTTTCTATATATCCAGGAGCCACACTATTCACCCGTACATTATACGGAGCATACTCTTTTCCGAGCGAACGTGTTAAACCAATCACTCCTGATTTACTAGCACTATATGCACTAAGTCTTTCCATTCCTGTAAGTCCTGCAACCGATGAAATATTAATAACAGAGCCCTTTTGTTCTGTTAACATATGAAAAGAAACTGCATGTATACAGTTAATTGTCCCCATTATATTTGTATTAATAATTTCTCTCCAATTCTCAAGAGAATTACTTGGAATTAATGCTCCTCCATAACTAACACCAGCATTATTCACAAGAACATCGATTTTTCCATAATTATCTATAATTCCTTGTACCGCTTCTTGGACTTGAGCATAATCATTTACGTCAAGTTTTACATAGGTAACATCAGGATTTCCTGACCTTTCCTTAATGTATTTCACTACATTTTGTACTTCTTCAAGAGAACTTCTATATCCTAGAATCAATCGACTTCCTAATTCTGCAAAATGATGAGAGATTTCCTTTCCTAAACTTTTAGAAGCTCCGGTAACAAACACTACTTTATCTTTCCATTCCATTTTCCTCACCTGTCTTCTTTAATCTTGAAAAAAGAGTATTTTCCCAATAATTATTTAGGTACTCATACAATTCCGTTCTAATTTGTTCTTTCTCATCTTTAGGAATTATATCTTCTGGTTGTTCTCCTTCTCCAGCAGCATAATATTCATCTCTTAAAATAGAGGAAATCACTGCATCATGGTATTCACCATCAAGGAAGAAATGATCTCTAAGAATCCCCTCAATTACTACATTATTCTTCATTAAAAAACGAATAGTTCTCAGGTTATATAAACCATTTACAAATTGAATCTTATGTGCATTTTTAAAATGAAAAAGATAGTCCATAATTAATATAGATGCTTCAGCTCCATACCCCATATCCCATAAGTTTGAATCACCAATAACACCTCCTAAAACATAACTCCCTTCATACTTCAACGGCTGCCACGAAATAAATCCTATTTTTTTCCCTTCATGTGTCAACACCGTCGCGTAGCGTGTATTACCTGATTCAATATCCATTTTAATTTCTCTTACAGTGGCAAAATCCTGAGACCCTCTGGCTAATGCACTTATTTTCGAAGGTCTAACCCACTTAGAAAACAAGTTATAATCTTCTTCTTCTAAAGCCTGCAACTGAACAAAATGCCCCTTCATAATAACCTCCCTTAATATATCGAAATCTTACTTCTATCATAAACATCAGCTTTTTCAAAAACACCCGTAATTCACGCAAACAAATATTACAATAACATCCCTTTTACCCAACAATACTGAATCCTACAGTGCTAATTCCCCACTTTTTTGACAAATAATCAGCTATAAATAAAAAAGAGGCTGGGACAAAACCCATCTCTAAACTAAAAAGCCGGTGAAATTTTACAATCAGTAAAATTTCACCGGCTTTAAATTTTTTTCATAAAAAATAAGGACCATTTCTAATAAAATTAAGTCACCACAACAAAACTATACAGAAAGAGGAGTCCTTATGTTTAAAAATTATAACATGAATCAATTCATTTTGTCTTTAGATTTAGAAGTGGAGTTACAAAAGAATGATATTGCCTTCCATGTCCACCATTTAGTCGAAAGTATCCCGCCCGAAGCGTTTGAACCGTTCCTTCGAAATGAGGGCTGTCCTGCCTACCATCCACGCATGATGCTTAAAATTATCTTATGTGCCTACACGCAATCTATCTTCTCAGGGCGCAAAATGGAAGCACTTTTAAAAGATAGTCTTCGAATGATGTGGCTAGCTCAAGGATATGAACCAACCTACCGTACAATCAATCGATTCCGCGTTCAACCAGAGGTGAAAGAGTTGATTCGTCAATGCTTCGTTCAATTTCGCTGCCAGTTGGTACAGAGAAAATTAATTGATCAAGAAACTATTTTTATTGATGGAACAAAGATTGAAGCGAATGCGAATAAATTTACATTCGTGTGGAAAAAGTCGATTGAGAAATATCATAACGGACGAATTGAAAAATCAAACCAACTATACGATGAGCTGCTTGAAAAAGAAATCCTACCAGAAATAGAACGGGAAAATGAAAAGGAATTCGCATTAGAAGACCTTACTCAAATGGTCGAAAAAGTAGAGGAAGTAATTTCTGAATATGATCGAAAAATTGAGGACTCATCAGATGTAACAGAGCGAAAGGCTTTAAGAACGGAATGGAAATTCCCAAAGCAAGCTCGCAAACAATTGATCGACTATATAGAACGTAAACGAAAATATCAAAGAGACTTCGAAATCTTTGGCGAACGAAATAGTTATTCGAAAACAGATCCGGATGCGACATTTATGCGTATGAAAGATGACGATATGAAAAACGGTAAATTGAAGGCAGCTTATAACATACAAGTGGCAACAGGAGGTCAGTATGCGCTTGCCTATAGTATTTTTCCGAACCCGACGGATACACGTACGTTAATTCCATTTTTAGATGAAATCGAACAACATGATTTTCAGTTACCAAAACACATCGTCGCAGATGCCGGATATGGCAGTCAACAAAATTATGATGGTATCCTTTCAAATCGTAAGCGAGAAGCTTTCATCACGTACAACATGTATGTAAAAGAGCAGAAGAAAAAGTATAAGCAAAACGAATTCAATACAGCGAACTGGAAGTATGATGAAGAAAATGATCGATACACCTGTCCAAACCAACAACAGCTTGTATTCAAATACCGTACCACGAGAACGGATCAGTATGATTTCATGCGTGAGTTTAAGGTATACGAGTGTAAAGACTGTTACGGATGCCCCTTCCGTTCATTATGTACAAAAGCAGAAGAAGGAAATCATTGTAAGTTAATGGTGAATGAGAAGTGGGAACAACAAAAAGAATATGTGAGAACGAAGCTTTCAGAAGAAAAAACGAGTACCATTTATTGTAAACGTAAAATTGACGTGGAACCAGTTTTTGGATTCTTGAAGGCTAATTTGCGTTTCACTCGATTTTCTGTACGAGGAAAATCGAAGGTTGATAACGAAATGGGCCTCGCACTAATGGCTGTGAATGTAAGAAAATTCACAACCATTAGCTAAGAGCTATATGGAGACAACATAAAAAATAGAGAAATCCGAATTTGAATTCATTCAAATTCGGATTTCTCACTAATTGAAGCTAGTTATGTCCCAGCCTCTTTTAAACTATTATTCTCTATATAAATCAAACACTATATTCATATTGCTGTTCTCTTAATAAAATTTCCCTTGTAACTTTCACTGCTAATCCTACTCGAGACTTTGCCTCCAACTTCCGCATACAAGCAGCTATATGATATTCGACTGTCCTTTTACTTAAGTATAAGGTGTCAGCAATTTGTTGATTCGTCTTATCATTAATTAATTCCCTCATAACTTGAAGTTCAGTCTTAGTTAATAAATTTGACAAATTCTCTTTTGGAGAATTTAATTTATTTAACAGTAAACTATTTCTTTTCTCCGAAATTAATAACTTGAACTCATTAGATATATATAAATCATCTCTTTCAATAGCCTGTAAAGCTATTTCTAATTCATCAGGATCTCCCTTCTTCACGATGGCTTTAATTCCTTCACTCATTGAAAACAAATGTCCCTCCTTTCTACTCATAAGAACTATTAGATGAGGAAGCCCAATTAACCTACCTTTTAAAATGTCATAATTAACAATATCTGTGATTAAAAAGTCAAAAGTACTTAAAAATGAAAAATCCTTCAACATATATTTATTATTGAGAATATGAATTTGAAAACGCCCATTTCCTCCTAATTCCGAATAGACTGAGGCAACCTTCTCACTTTGAATAGCAACTAAAATCCTTTTTCTTCCCATATTTGTATATACCATTAATGATGCCCACCAATCATTTCATCCGAAAGAAAAATAGGATTACTTATTTCTATTTTTACATGTTCTACTTTACTATCAATACCTCTTTCCGAAACTTCAACCATTGACGTTATACTTAATAAGACACTTAAAATAGCCCCTAAAAAAATTGATTTCTTTTTATTCATCTTTTTCTCCTCCATATTATTCAAAATAAGCATTCTATCATTGATAACACAAATTAATTACTGAATATTCAGAAATATCAACGCATATACTTGAATACTAAACTAACTAATACCTATAATTTTGCGTAACATATTCCCTTTTAACTTAGTTTTTCTTAAAAGAGATCTATCCTATGACTAATATTCTAATTATGGTAGTATCTAAAAGATTTTATTTTTCATTCATATCTTCACTCCTGTATTTCTTTGTTGATTTCATTATAATTAAAACTACCATAAATATACATATGCATTTATGCAACATTCAGACACATCTAATGTGTTGCATACACATTAATATATAGCAATCAAAAATATTTTATTAAGGAACTACATTTTCTCATTGATATATTTATGTAAACGCCTTTATTAAGATAGAATATTCTGTTAATATATACATGTATGTGTATTAATAGGAATGTATTATATCCTATGAAAACATTTCTATACGATAACCATAAAAAATAGCACATTAAGTGCTCATACTATACCATTATAAATGTTATTTTTTCTAACTTATAAAAGGAGGGATTTCATGAGTAATATAGGTGAGAAAATCCAATTTTTCCGCAAAAAAAGCGGTTACTCTCGGCAACAACTTGCAGAAGATATTTGTGATACTTCCACACTATACCGTATCGAAAAAGGACTACAATCTCCAAGATTAGATATTTTACAAAACATTTGTACTAAACTCAATATACCTATTGACTACATTATTTCCTACGAGGACGAAAATACAATTAAATATCTAAATAAAATCAAATTATTATGCCGTGAAAATTTATATTACCAAGATTTCATCTCTATCCAATATCTTCTTGAAGAATGTGATACATTCCTTAACAAACATCCAGGTACAAGAAATAGTAATTTGGTAAAACTTATCGATTGGTTAAAAGGCATTATATTTCATAAAGTAGAACATAATCTTCCCAAAGCAGAAAAAACTTTCCGTACTCTTCTTCCAAATAATAAAATCATTACTGAACTTGATATAAATATCGCAAATTCACTTTCTCTTATTCTTATAGAACAAAAAAATTCAATACAAGCCATTCCTGTACTCACGAATGCGATAAATACTTTTGAAAACTTACCATTCGTAGAGGATAAATCACTTTATCCCAGGGTTGGTTATAACTTAGCCCATGTATATTACTTAAATAATCAAGAAAATTTATCGCTTGATATCGCATATCATTTACAATACTATCTTATTTCTAACCATCTTTCTTATTCAGCTGGAGAAATCAACCATATGCTTGGGATATTACATAAAAATAAGAAAGACTTAGTTAATGCTAAGAAATATTTGGAAAATGCTTTATCAATATTTACCCTTGAATCTAAATCTCAATTTATTAAACAGACCAACAATGTTCTTACAGAAATAAATAGACAGTTAGAAAACAGCCACTATAACAAATTAATTAAGTAGAGTAGCTATTTTTTCACAAGACTCCGCCCCTAGAATTTCTTCATTAGTTGCCTACCAACTACTAAACGAATTGACCCTTACCTGTACTAGACTTTCATCAATAAGTAGTGAGGTTCTCCCAAAAGGTCGTTAAAAACGACCTTTTGGATATATTCTCTTCCTTTTATATGGATAAAAAATACTTTGTAGGAAAGGAAACCTACTGATTTCCTTCTATAACTGTGGATTTTGTCTTTTGATTAAATAGTTGTTGTCCATTTCCGCAAATTATGGGCAACACAAATAAGCCCCCATTCCACCCTATTTTTTGGAAAGACCTCATCAGGAGAATCGTTGGAAGAAACGATTCTATTTAATATGACCAAATACGGGTTCTACCTCTATTTTCCGTTGATCATATAATTCTTTCCCCTCTTTTGTACTGAAACGTTCTCGTACTTCTTTTCGCTGTTTTTGATTTTTTACAGAGACACTGATGGATTTTGTTTCTTTTCCTTTTGCACATGGTTCTTGAAGGGGACAGCTCAAACATTCTGTACAACGATAGGTTCTTTTGATTGACGTATAACCATTGCTTGTTTTTTTGTTTGCTTTCATATAAAAAAACAAGGCGTTTTTCATTTGCGCAAATCCATTCATCTAGCTCTTCATCATAAGACATATTTTCTACGCGACCGATTTGTTTCGTCCAAGCTTTCGTTTGTTCCTCTTCACTTCCATAACCAGCATCCGCAACTACATGTTTAGGTTTTACACGATTATACTTCTCGAATATTTCAAAATGAGGAATCAAACAAGTCGTATCTTCAGCTTTTGATGAATACTAAATCCCGTAATAAGTTGATTCTCAGTTCCAATTTGTATATTATACCTTGGCTTGAGTTGACCGTTTTTCATGTGATCTTCTTTCATCCGCATAAATGTCACATCTGTATCTGTTTTCGAAAAGCTATTTCTTTCTTGAAACGTTTCTTTGTGAGCTTCGTATTTTATTTTTCGTGGAAGAAGGTCTTTTTCTAGCTGACGTTCTGCTTTTTTCATCTTTTTATTTTTCGGTTCATCTTGAAGGCGCTTTTCTAAGTGTTGAAGGGTTTGTGTAATTTTTTCAGAAGTAACAGGAAAGGCATCTTTTGTTTGTTTTTCTTCTAATTCAGCTTTCTGATTTTTTTCACTTACTTATTCAATTGTCACGACAATCTTGTGATACTTCTCATCTAATTTTCAAGCATACTTTTCTGTTGATTTTCTCCACACAAACGTATATCGATTGGCATCTACCTCACTCTTTATTCCATCTAAAAAATAATTTTCGAGTTTGACCAGCCCTTCTTGTTTCAATAGATCGATAAGAGAGAAGAAAGTTTCATAAATCACGTCTCTCATGCGCTCGGGTCGAAAACGATTGATTGTACGAAAATCTGTTGTTTTTTCATCAGAAAGCCACATAAAATGAATATTTCCATGGAGTTGTTCTTCAATTTTTCGAGAAGAATAAATTCCTTTTGCATAGGCATATATAGTAAGACTTTTAACATCATTTTTGGATAATAAGGTGGTCTGCCACCACCTAATCCATTGCTTCTACAGCTGTATGAATCACACGTGAAAGATGATATTCAAGAATATGAAGCTCAACATCTAATGGAAAAGTGAGTTGTTTTTTGGTTATAATCTATAAACATAAGAGAATCGTTCCTTTCTTTTGGTAATTTTGTTGTGGTGACTTAATTATATCAAAAAGGACGATTCTTTTTTTATGTTTTACGTAAAAAAAGAGGTTGTCCAAAGTAGCTATTCAGCTACTTTGGGCAACCTCATGAAAAACAAAAAAGCATACTAAAATAGTATGCTAATAAATCCTCTAAACAAACAATTATAATCATTTAATTACAGAGCTTTTATTCAATAAATCTGCTATTATCTCAATTGTATGTTCAATATCACTTTCTTTAATATGCCGATGAACAACAGCCCTCATCCGGCCATAGCCCATTTCAGAAAAAATAATCCCCTTCTCCTCTGTTTTTTTTAAGAATTTTACCCAATTATAGTTTGGATCTGTTATACGGAACATTACAATATTTGTTTGTATCTCTGAGGCATCGACCTCAATACCATCGATATTTGCTAATCCAACTGCCAACCTCTTCGCTCTAATATGATCATCTTGTAAACGCAGGGTCATTGTTTGTAAAGCTACCATAGCCGGTGCTGCAATAATGCCTACTTGACGCATTCCTCCACCTAACATTTTTCGAATCCTTCTTACTTCTTCAATATATTTACGACTTCCCACTACAATTGAACCAATTGGTGCCGATAGACCTTTAGATAAACAAAACTGAATAGAATCCACATATTGTGCGATTTCTTTAACTTCAACTCCCAAATATACTGCTGCATTAAATACCCTCGCACCATCCATATGAACTGGGATATTTCGTCTCATTGCAAACTCTTTTATTTCTTTTAAATATTTGAGCGGTAGTACTTTCCCACCGCAACGATTATGAGTATTTTCAAGACATATTAATGCCGGCAGTGCAAACTGCGGGTCTTTTACATCGTTAGGGAAAGCAGCCTCTAAATCACTCAATAGCAATCGACCATCTGGCTGCGTTTTAATTGGTTGATACATAAGCCCTCCACAGATAGCTGCTCCACCTGCCTCATAAATATAAATGTCAGATTCATCCCCAACCAAAACTGTAGATCCCCTTGGACAATGAGCTAAAATAGAAGCAAGATTGGCCATTGTACCACTTGGCATGAAACAAGCAGATTCCATTCCTAGCATATTAGCAGCATATCCCTCTAATTGGTTAACCGTCTTATCTTGTCCATATACATCATCACCTAATTCAGCATTTTGAATTGCTTTTAACATTTCTTCGGTAGGCAATGTAACTGTGTCACTCAAATAATTAATCAAAGTCTTCATAGTCTTCACACTCCTCTATTTCTATATGTAAAGCATCCATACTTTTATCTAAAATAGAATTTAGCTCATTTATATTTTCAGCTGCTCCAATTACATGCCCTATCCGTCCATAAGCATTTTCAACTTTTCGGATAGATTCCCCCACAATTGTACGAAGTTTTACCTCTTTAATCCCTACAGTATTTTCTATATCCTTTGCTCCAAAAATACTTGTTATTTTTCCATCTCTAAGTGGTATAATGAATCGTATCCCTGCATATAAAATAGGATTCTGATCTAGTTTTGGCCTCATCCTAGTTACGACTTTTAATTGCTCTTTAAGCAAATCTATTCCGGTAGCATACTTAATTAATTCTGGTATCATTCCCCCAGCAAGCCTGCCATTAAACTCTACTAAAAATATTTTTTCTCCCCTTATCTTAATTTCTAGATGACAAGGACCGTTTTGCCAATTCACTTTTTCTATAATTTTTGTTACTCCTCTTTCAATAACTAATCTTATATCATCAGAGACTGGTGCTGGAAATATGTGACCACATTCAATAAAATACGGCTCTCCATCCACAATCTTCTGAGTCACCCCAACAACTTTACACTTACCAGTGTGAGCAAAAATTTCCACACTATATTCTTGCCCAGATACATACTCTTCCACCAGTATATTCTGGGCATTTTTTTGAGATCTAACATTATACTTATTACTCAAAATTTTTTCAGTATGCCTTTTTACTTCTTCATATGAATAACACTTCAATACGTTATTAGAGCCACTATCATCAACCGGTTTAACAATACACGGAAAATTTATATCATCCTTAACCAACTCTAACTTTTCAAGAGAACCAATAATATAAAACCATGGTTCATAAATATTCTCTACCCCTTTTAGTAACAGGCGCATTTCTGCTTTATTTCTACATGTTTTAACAGTATCTACAGGATTACCAATAAGGCCTAACTCTTTTGCTAAAATAGCTACTACTTCAATATAAAATTCACTGGTTGTTGTGATAGCTTTTATTTCGCCTGCTTCGAACTCCGAATCAATTATTTCTCTAATACAATTTAAATTGTTCGTATCACATTCTAAAACTATACATTTTGTTTCTTCTAGACCTATATATCTCCCGGGGTTATTTGTAAGCAATACCGGTGTAAATCCTAGCTCTCTAGCTTTTATTAAGGCTAACATTCCAGTTCCCGTTGTGTTTGATTCAATAAATAATAGTTTCTTCATTTAGGCTTTTTCCTTTATTAAAATGAAAATAAGTCCACTGCTCAACATCCTGTATATTAGCAATTTTTATTGGATTCATATTTAGATTCCCCCTATTTAACCTATGGGTTAGATAAAAATTCTCGTCATAGATCGTGTTAACATAGCGATCTCCTCTATCTGGAAAAATACAAGCAATTACTTTATCTCTCTCAACTTGTGTACTTAACCATCTCGCAACTGCATATACACTTCCCGAGCTATTTCCCGCAATAATTTTCTCATGGCGTGCTAATTCCAGTGTCCAATTAAAAGCCTCTTCATCATTTAGCCAGTGCACATCATCGATAACCGAATAATCAACATTTTGCGGCTTTAAACTATTACCAAGTCCACTTTGAAGACGGTACGGTCTATCCTTTTGAAAAAAAACCGAACTACCTACCGCATCAACGGCTAAAACTTTCAAATTAGGATTAGTAAACTTAAGCGAATTTGCAGTACCGCATAAAGAACCCCCACTCCCCACTGCTCCGACTAAATAATCAACTTTCCCTAATTGTGCCACTATATCTTTGGCAAGTTGATCATAAGCTAAAGGATTTTGAACATTTTCGTATTGTTTTGGCCAATATGCTGTTGGATACTTTATAAGTAGTTCCTTTAAATACTGCAATCTTGCTCGTTGCCATCCACCCGTATCCTCCATTTTTTCAACAATATGGATGCTAGCCCCTAAAGATTTTAATTTCTTATAAGTTAAATCATCAATTCGGGGATCGGTGACAATATGGACGTCATGTCCTAAATATGTTCCAACCATTGCAATCCCCATTGCAAGAGTACCAGAGGAACTTTCTACAATCGGAGCCCCTTCTTCCAATAACCCTTTACGTTTTGCTTCTAAAATCATTTGTTTCGCAACACGGTCCTTCATACCATACGGATTTTGCATTTCTAACTTTGCATAAACAGCTGCTTCTCTCTTTTCATCATTGATACGAAGTTTTACCAACGGCGTTTGGCCAATTAAATCAATAATAGTGTTTCTCATTTTCCTCCCCCTTCTTGTGAACAAAACGATGATATAGTATGAAATATCGATGTTGGATAACCTAAAGCCTTTAATTTCAATACACCAGCCGCAATTTTTTGGGAATAAAAAGGATCTGTGTCTGAAATTAAAATTCCTACATAAGTTCCACTATGTGCTATTACAACCCCTAATCCTTCAATGGCTTCACAAATAGAACGTACCTGTTCAAATGTCTGTTTCTTATGAAGTTTTTGATTTAATTCGGCACTTCTAGTAGTTACCTCTCCCAATAAAGTGAGATCTTTATTCCGTAAAGAAAGCACCATTTGATCTAATAACTTTTGATACTCTTGCTTTTCTTCTAAATTAAACGGCTTTGGAAGATCATTGAAGGTAACTGTATCAACTTTTCCCCCTTCATCTAATGCCATAATGGTTAACGGTGGACAATCAGCAATTAATTCTCGGACTTTAACTTCTTTATGATAAAAAGACACGATTCCTGGGTACATTACCCCATCGGATGGTTCAATTCTGGATAATAATATCTCTAAGATTGAATTAGGAATATTAATTTCAAAGCACGATTCAATCGCACGTGAAACTGCCACCATATCTGCTGTAGAACTAGCTAATCCTTTACCTTTACTTAGCTCACTGTATATTTTGATAGACCCTCCAATTGGTAAGTTATAAAATTGTAAAATCTGTTTTGCCATCTCTAAAGATTTTGTCTGATTTGAGGGATAAATACTAAGCTCCTTTAATTCAGGTATAGAAATAAACTCACATCGCGAATATCGATTAATAGGGAGCGTTACCGAAAAATCCCTATTTTCCGGTAACACTCCTTGTAGCAATTCTCCAAAGGTTCCATAAGCCTTCCCATTCCCTTTTCTAATAACCCGAGTTTGCTCCTTTTCTAGCAATAATTGATTTGATTGTCTCATTATATAATCTCCTCACGAATAGTTCTCCAGTCCTTAAGCATATCAATCCTATTTCTGATTTTATTCATAATGGTATAGAATTCCTTGTATAAATCTTCTCTCTCTAAATGTTGACTCTTCAATATCTCCTCTACAGCTTTTGGATTCGTAGAACCCTGTGTCCTTTTAAAAAATAATGCTTTTTCAACATTAAATACATTTCTCAATTCTCCTACCAAAACCTTATTTGAATATCCATATTCGGAACAAATTTTATTCAACATTTGAATAGAAGCTTCTGCAGGAACAATATTGCTTTCTAGGGATTTTGTAACAAACCTTCCCGCTATAACCTGAGCTTTTCGATATGGAATATTGTTTTTTTCTGTTAATATATTAGCTAGCGTAAAACCACCATAATATTCTAAGGCACAACGCTGTTTCATATTTTCTTCTTTAAAAGAAATATTCTCAAAAACTAGAATTAGTAAATCTAGTAAGCTATCGGTTTCATTAAACAGTGTAGATAGATTCCTACTTGCTTCTTTAGATACTTCAACTAAGTTACTGTATGGTGTATTTCGTTGACCTATTAAAAAGTCGATATGATAAGAAAGTAAATGACTCGTTTTCCCTCTAAGCCTCTCAACAATAGGGAAATTTCTTTTTTGAGGCATGGATGAAGAAATACCAGTTAGCTCATCTGGTAAATCTATAAACTGATATTCGCTACTTCCCCAATGCATAATATCCGTTAAAAACCGACTCATATTATTAGAGAAGAATGAAATACATCCTGCAATTTCTAATACCCATTCCCGAGAAGCCACTCCACTCAGCGCATGACCAATATAAGATTGAAATCCCAAGTCATCAGCCATTTGACTACAGTTCCATTCATATTCTTGACCTGACATTGCCCCTGATCCTAAAGGGCATTGTTTATTCATAGCATCTAGTACGTTACTCATCTTATTAATTGTTTTTAATAAATGACGACTAATAGCAGTTAAGTAAAACCCTACACTTATAATTTGTGCAGATTGATAATGAGTATAACCAGGCATAACAGTATGGATATGCTTTTTAGCCTTTTTCATTACAAGTTGAGCAAATGAATTCATCTTTTTAGTAAGCTGAATCCATTTGTCACGTGCATACATTAATTGCGCACAAGCTTGAAAATCATTACGGCTTCGATCAATGTGCCACTTTGCAATAGGTTTAGACAAATTATGCTCTATTACTCTTTCTATACTGAATGCGATATCTGTCATATTATCCCTTGAAATGTTAAGTATAGAATCCATGTCAATCCGATTAATGGACTCCCATATTTCATAAACTTCTTCTTCAGTTAAAACCCCCATTTTCTTATAAGCCTTCAAAAAAACCTTTTCAATATTCAAATAATGAGGTAGATAATTTTCTAACTCAAATTCAAATTGTGGGAATAAAACATTCTCTATATATGCCTCATCGGGAGATTTTTGAATACGTCCTGTTACTTGCGTCTCCATACCTTCTATCTCCCCTCCAAAATACTTGTAATTTTCTCACTTATATATTCAACCTGTGGGGATAGCATCAAATTATTATGATTTCCTTTAATAGGATAAATAGATACTTTGCCATTCGTTCTTTTTCTCCAACATTCAGCATCTACTAAATCATGAGAAGAATGCAAATCCCTTTCTTCACAATTTAACAAGGTTAAGTTTGATTGTATTGGTTCACTAAATTCATATTGGTCGCTTGCCATATTATTTGCTGCCATTACTTTTATAATTCGTTTTGCATCTTCTAACGCTGCATTTTTTGGAAGTATCCCTCTCCCTTTTGCCGCTTCCAATACAGTGTGATACTTTTCACTCTCATTTTTTTCATGAAATTCTTGAGATTGAACTCCTAAACTATACGCCCACACTGCTAACGAATCTTCACGTTCCATTCTTTTCTTAGATTGATCAAATGGATGTGCATCTATTAAACCAATAAATGAAACTTCTTCCCCTTTCTTCTCTAACAATCTAGCTATTTCTATAGCCACTGTTCCTCCCATAGACCATCCTGCTAAACGATACGGTCCTTTAGATTGAATTTTCAGTATTTCTTCTGTATAGAGCTTCGCCATCGAAACAATGCTTTTCAACGGTTCTCTATTTGTTTCATATCCTCGTGATTGTATACCAAATATTCTCACGTCATTGACAATACATTTTGCTAATGGCACATAGCATAATATACCACCACCACCTGGGTGAATAAGGAATAATGGAGCTTCTGAAGAACTTCCTTCTTTTAGAGGGAATATAAGAGATTCATCATCAGGTGTATTCTTTATTTTTATATATTCAGATAATTCTTTTATTGTTTTGTGTTCAAATAAACAAGACAGTGGTAATTGAAGTTCTAATTTTTTTCGAATCGCTCCTATAACCTCAATAGCTTTTATACTGTGACCACCTAAATCAAAAAAGTCATCATTTATTCCTATAGAACTCAAACTTAGTATCTCTTCCCAAATTGCTACCAATTGCTGTTCTAATACATTTCTAGGAAGCGTTTTTTTCTGACTAATTAAATCGTTTCTCCCAAACGGTAATTTTTTTTGATCAATTTTCCCATTTAACGTAATAGGAATTTTGCTGATCCAACATATTACTTGTGGAATCATATAATGAGGTAACGTATTCTTAAGTCTATCCCTTACTTCATTTACCGATATATTTGTTCCCTCTGCCTGTATGATAAATGCAAATATTTTTTTCTCCCCGCCAGCCTCCTTTGTCGTCACAACTGCGTTTTCAATCTCTGGTTGCTTTAATATCTGGCTCTTGATTTCATCCAATTCAATTCGAAATCCCCTTATCTTAACTTGAGAATCTCTCCTTGCAATAAAAATGAATTGACCATTTGCTAACTGTTTAACTAAATCGCCAGTCCTATAATACAAATTATTATTTCCATTAATGTTAATAGAAATAAAACTTGATTCATTCAATTTATTTTCTTTTAGGTATCCTGGTGTTACACCTTTTCCACCTATTAGAAGTTCACCTATCCCCCCCCTAGGTACAGGCTGCATATCAGCATTTAGAACAAGTAACTGATATCCAGGTAGAGGAAAACCAATAGGTGCAGAATTTTGATCACAGTTAGGTTTACTTATCCAATATGTGGAGGCCACTGTTACTTCCGTTGGACCGTACAGATTTATAAATGAAACTGTATGATCCATCTTTTCATGGAATAAGTTAACCAATTGATTACTAAGCGCTTCTCCACCTGTAAATACATAACGAAGTTTGTTCTTTTCAGTGAATGAAGGAAAACTTAATAATTTCTCTACTAGGCTATGAAACAATTGTGCTCTTGTCACAGATTCATTAATTATTAAATCAGCCAGATACTCAATATCGAATTGTTTATCGGGATGAGTAAGGATTAACGTACTTCCACTCAATAACGCGGAAAATATTTCCGTTACTGATGCATCAAAGCTATACGTAATATTCTGTAAAACCCTCTCGTTATCACACATAGGAAATACTTGGAGCATACCTCTAATATGATTAAGTAAAGAGGAATGTGTAATACCTATTCCTTTTGGCCTTCCTGTTGAACCAGAAGTATAGATAACATAAGCCAGCTGTTCTTTTGGATCCTGATATGGACCCCATTTAATTCCTTCTTTACTTCCGTTTGTAAAGATTGCCTCCGAATGAAGAAATGGTACATTTACTAGCTCTTCTAATTCTATATCTTCCGTTATTACCAGCTTAGTTCCGGAATCTTCTACAATAAATTTCATTCTTTCTTTAGGTAAAGCTGGATCAATTGGGAGATAGGCACAACCACATTTTAAAATCCCTATTATTGTAGCTATTTGCTCTGGGGATCTCTTAAGACATATACCAATGATATCCCCAGATTGAACTCCTTGTTTTTGTAACTCATTTGCAACTTGATTAGCTCGTTCATTCAATTCCCTATATGAAAGAGAGTATTGTGTTCCTTTTATCGCTACCCTATTTTCATAATTGCCAATCCCTTTTTCAAACAAATGATGTACAAATTCATTCCCCTCTACTTTCCTGCTCTCTTCAATTACCAATGCACTATTCTCTTCTTTCGATAACATATTTATTGTGGAAATAGGCTCATCTGGTAATTCAAGGACTGTTTGAATACAAGATACATAGTTTGTAAAAATATTATTAATTGTTTCCCTATCAAAAAGATCAGTACTGTATTCAAACTCTCCAGTCATGTCATTATCTTCACAAGAAATATATAAAACTAAATCAAATTTTGAAGTGCCGGTATTAATTTTTTCATGCTCTATTAATAATTGATGGGATGGCTTCTCTTGCTTACTCTCGTGCAATGTGAAAAGCACCTGAAATATAGGATGATAACTATTATCACGTATAGGACTTACCTCTTGTACAATTTTTTCAAATGGTACCTCCCCATTCTCATGAGCCTGAAGAAAGGATTCAACTGTATCCTTTAATAACACGCGAAAACTTTTATTAGATTGAATGATAGTTCTAATCGGTAAGGTGTTAACAAAAAAGCCTATTAATTCTTGTAATTGTTTATCATTTCTATTTGTAATAGGAGTTCCTACTACAATATCCTTTTGGCTTGAATATCTATATAACATCATGTTTAGAACCGCCAAAAAGAATGCGTAATACGTGGTATTGTTTGCTCTACAAAAATCCCGAATATCCTCAGACAAATTTTGAGGAAACGTGAATTTATAATTATCTCCTTGATAAGAAGGTTGCTTAGGTCTAGGTCTATCTACCG
Organism: Bacillus cereus group sp. BfR-BA-01492; assembly: GCF_022662815.1. Classification (NCBI taxonomy): domain Bacteria; kingdom Bacillati; phylum Bacillota; class Bacilli; order Caryophanales; family Bacillaceae; genus Bacillus; species Bacillus cereus group sp. BfR-BA-01492. The sequence goes on along the minus strand of NZ_JAKUEH010000009.1, from coordinate 50,150 downwards.
GAAGATCTAAAATTGAAGGAGCATTTGCTAGATAACCTCTCCAAAAATCCATACTTTCTTCTAAATCCAAACCTTTAAAGCTCTTCTTTTGCCAGACCGCATAATCTGCATACTGTAAAGGTAACTCTTCTAAATCCATATCTAGCCCTTTATCGAAGTATGGATAGATTTTCAATATTTCCTTTTCTAATATATTAATAGACCATGCATCAAATATACTATGGTGTACATTAACAAAGAGATAATGATATTCTTCCTCTAATTGAATAAGCTTGAATTTTATTAGCGGCCCTTTTTCTAAATCGAACATTTCTGATGCGAGCTGTTTCAAGTATGGGTCTAAAGAAAATTCCACCTTCCGATCAATTACTTTTAAATTAAATTCTGGAACATCTATCAAAATTTTTTGTAAGATTTCTCCATCTCGTTCATAGAAAGTTGTGCGTAAGATTTCATGACGATTAATAATTGTTTGAAGCGTTTGTTCTAGTGCTTTTTTATTCAGCCCCCCCTTTATCTTAAAAATAAAGGGGATACCGTAAGTTATACTATTCGGAAAGAATTGTTCAAAAAACCACATTCGAGTTTGCCCATAGGAAGCGGGAAGCATGTATGCTTCCTTTTCAACTACCATTTGACTCATTTCACTCACTTCCTTCATTATTCTTTAATCCTATGTTTGACCCTCTCAACCTTCATAATAGCTATATTTTTTTTCTTTTCGCTATTAAGCAAATAAGTTGCTAGCTCTTGAATGGTTGGATTTTCAAAAACTGTTCTTAAACTAATATCATAATTTAAACGCTCACGAACAGTAGAAATCATTTTTACAATTAACAAAGAGTGTCCTCCTAATTCGAAGAAATTGTCCATATGCTTAATATTTTTATTAAGTAATAATTCTGACCAAATAGCCAAAAGCTCTTTCTCTAGAGGATGTAGAGATCTTTCATTAAGCACCGTATCTCTTTCAACTACACATTTTATCAATTGTAATCGATCTATTTTCCCATTTTTAGTAACAGGAACTTTATCAATTTCGATAAATTGACTAGGAATCATAGCTAATGCTAGCTCTCTCATTAACTCTCTACGCAATAAATTAAAATCAGCTTTATCTTTATCCTTAAATACTATATACGCATGAAGCCTTGTTTCCTGTGACTCTTGAACATCTAACACAATACATTGTTTTATATTTGTTTGTTTAAGGATTACAGCCGTTATTTCATCTTTATTAATACGGACACCTCTTATTTTAATTTGTCCATCATTACGTCCAATAATTTCAATTCCACCATCCAAACAAAATCTTCCCATATCCCCTGTGCGATACAATTTGTCACCTGGCAGTTTTGTAAAAGGATTTTCAAAAAATGCCTCCATTTTTTTATTAATATACCCTTTCGTACAATATGGTGTCCGAACGACAATTTCACCAGGTTCTCCAATCCCGCAAAGTTTCCCTCTTTCATTTAAAATCAACAACTGAGCTTGGTCAATTGGACGTCCAATTGGAATCACATCAAATGCTAGTTTTTGTGTAATCTCAAAAAAGCATTTTGCAAGAGTTGTTTCCGTTTGTCCATAAAAATTACTGATTTGTGCACCCGTTACCTGCTGCCAATCTTGTACTAAATTATTTTGTAATCGCTCTCCAGCAAAGAAAATATGACGCAAATCTTTTAGATATTCCTCTTTGGTTGAATGATCTAACCAAATCCTTGAAAGAGACGGTACTGCATGTAGTACTGTTATATTTTCTCTTTGTAACCATCCAAGAATATTCGTCTCGTCCTCTATCGGGATAACAAGAGTTGCTCCACTTGTTAAAGGCAAAAATATATCTCTTAAATATACATCAAAAGCTACATGTGTTAATTGGGCAGCACGATCCTTCGGAGTTATTTGAAATTGTTGTCTTTGCCATTCTAAAAATTGCGCTAACCCATTATGTGTACCTAATATTCCTTTTGGTTCACCGGTTGTCCCTGATGTAAAGAAAATATATGCCTCTTCACTTGAAATTTCAGAAGGAATATTCATTTTCTGTTCTTCTATAGAGAGAGGTATTCTATCCGTTCTAAGTACCAATATTCCAAGCTTCTTAACAATTTCCTCATGTTCCATCGACATTGGTTCAGTTGCTAAAATGCATTTCACTTTTGCTAACTCTAACATTCTCTTCATTCTCTGCTCTGGTACCTGATAATCAATGTTAAGAAAAATAGAATTCGCCCACAGAACTCCTAAAATCGAGGTAATCATTTCAAAACTTCTTTTTCCATATACAGCTACCACTGTTCCAGCCTCTACACCTTTACTTACAAGCGTTTTTGTAATTTGGAAAGACCTATGTTGTAAGTGGCTGTATGTATATTGCCTATCCCCCTCTTCAACAGCTATATGATGTGGCATCTTTAAAGCCCATTCCTCAATACTATTAGTAACATTCTCAAATTTTTCTTCCTTCAGTTTCTCTGTTGGATCCGGCAACACTTTTGTAGCTTGATGAGTGATTAAGGAAAACTCACTCAATGGACTTACCGAAATTTGCAATGTCTGTTCAAAAAGATAGATATACTGATTCAGTAACTCTTCCATTCTCTCAGTGGAGAATCTATCATTTTGGAACGCTAAACTGATATTAAAACCTTCTAAAGTCTCTTCAATATAAAGTGTCATAAAGAATTTCGATTCAATGGAATCTACAACAACCTCTTTCGCCTTCAAATTCCCTAATTCATATATTGTCTCTTCTTCAAAATTTCTATAATTTATTAAAACATCAAATAATGGATTTCTATTTAAGTTCCGATCTGGTTGAATTTCCTCAACAATCTTCTCAAATGAAACATCTTGATTCTCAAAGGCTTCTATAACACTCTTCTTTGTTTGCTGTAATAACTCCAAGTATGTTACCTCATCCTTAATATCCGTTTTCAGTGGTAACGTATTTAAATAAAGACCAACTGAATTTGAGAGTTCTTCTAATTTCCGATTTATAACTGGAGTTCCTACAATTATTTCCTTTTGCCCCGATATCTTACTCAATAACATATTAAATACAGTCAAAAAACACATAAACGATGTTACCTTTTGTTCTTTACTAAATGACCTAATTCTCTTTGAAATTTTTTTATCAAGCACTTTATGGATTGTATAATTACCCTGTTTATAGTTATTTACTTTTCTATCTGTCGGTAATTGCAGCAAAGGAATTGGATTCTCAAATTTTTTCTTCCAATATAAAACCTGCTTCTTATAATCCAATTCTTGACTCTGCTGTATTTGCCACACAGCATAATCGGGATATTGAGTAGGCTCTTCCATTAACAAATCCAATTTCCCCATATACAGCTGAAGAAGTTCTTCTTTTAAAACTGTTAGTGACCATCCATCACAAATGATATGGTGAAATACTAAAATTAATGTATCTTCTGTAACACCTCTCACTAGTACTCCTCTCACTAGAGGCGCCTGTGATAAATTAAAAGGTCTTTGCAGTTCTCCTTGAATAATTTCTTGTAAATCATTTCCTTTAAAATATTTTATTTGCAAAGGAATGTTGCCTTTAGATAATACTTTTTGATAAGGAACACCCTCTTCTTCAATAAATACAGTTCTCAGAGATTCATGTCTAGCTATAAGTTGATTAATACAATTATTTAACCTTTTTTCATCTATTAACCCACTAAAATTTAATACAAGAGGCATATTGTATTTAGTATCATGATTTAATTGATTTAAAAACCAAATTCGCTTTTGAGCGTCTGACAAAGGAATGTTTTTATTTCGATCAATCTTATCAATAGGGTTTTTAGTTGCAACTTCTTCTTTTCCCTCTTGAATATTATTACTGATTCCTTCTATTGTAGGATTCTCAAATAACAACTTAACCTGCATATTAGTTTGAAACTCTTTATTAATATCCGCTGTAATTTGTACAGCAAGTAGCGAATGTCCTCCAAGTTCAAAGAAGTTGTCCTTAATACCAATACGTTCTACTCCTAATCTTCTATTCCAAATAGACGCCAATTTTTTCTCAATGTGAGTTCTTGGCATTACAAATTGAGAGTTAATTACTAAATGTTCTTGTAAAGGACCTGGGAGTTTATTTCGTTCAATTTTCCCATTTGCATTAAGTGGAAAGTTTCCCATCTCTATATAGTAGCTTGGTATCATATAATCCGGTAGAACTTGTTGTAACTCTCGTTTTATAATCCATGGATCCTGATTATCCTGTTCACTTGTGTAATATGCCACTAAATGTTCAATATCATAATCCATCTTCCTTACTACCGCTTCCTTTATCCCCTTCAACATTCTCAAGTTATTTTCAATTTCACCAAGTTCAACCCGCATCCCTCTTAATTTGATTTGATTATCCTCTCGACCAACGAACATAATATTTCCATCGGGTTGCAAATATCCTCTATCCCCTGTCCGATACATAGACTCTCCTGGATAAAAAGGATCTGAAATAAAAACATCCTCTGTTCTTTCGGGATTATTCAAATATCCTCTTGCTAAACCTATACCTGCAATGTATAAATCACCAATAGTTCCGCAAGGAACAGGTCTCAAATAGCGGTCAAGTACATAAACACGATTATTATCAATTGGTTTACCTACTGATACAATCTCTGGCAATTGATCATAAACTGGTTGACAATCAAAACAAGTAGAATCAATAGATACCTCTGTTGCTCCCCATGAATTAAATAGATTCCCTGGCATTTTTTTATAGAACGTATTAACAAGCTCCGTCTTTAAAGCCTCACCGCTTGAAACAACTACTCTTAAATTAGATAATAATTTTTTTTGCTCTGGTTTAATCAACTCCAAAACCATTTCCAGCATACTCGGAACAAATTGTAATACTGAAGTCTTATAATGAATCGCATAGTTTATTATGCTATTAGGGTCTTTATGAGCACCTTTAGGAATAAGTGCAATAGTTCCACCGACCATCAGCGGCCAAAAGAATTCTACTGCAGCATCGTCAAATGTCAAAGTAGTCTTTTGTAAAACGACCTCTTTCTCATTTAACCGATGCTTATTTTGCATCCAATTCATTCTATTTACCCAACCCTTATGTGTACTGCTAACTCCTTTTGGCTTCCCTGTAGATCCCGATGTATAGTAAACTGATACAAGGTTATCTGGCTTTAACGCAACTTGTGGCTTATCATCCAGATAACAGTTAAATTTCTCTTCTTCTAAAGAAAATTCTACGTATTCGATATCTTTGCTTTGTAAAGTGGCTTCTGAATTCTGTGTCAAACATAATGATGCAGAAGCATCATTGAGTATAGAATACACACGATTTTCCGGAAGTCCCGTATCAATTGGAAGATATGCTCCACCCGCTTTTAGAATTCCTAATATTGCTACAACGAGTTCTAAAGATCGATCAATTCTTAGCCCGACTGGTGTATCTGGAGTAACCCCTTTATCTATAAGAAAATGCGCCAATTTATTAGATTTTTCATCTAACTCCCTATATGTTAGTTGTTTCCCTTCATACTTTACTGCAATATATTCAGGTGTACGACTTACTTGTTGCTCAAAAAGTTCATGCAAACAAACATCAGGAAATTCGTTCTGCCTTGGATTTAACCCTTTTATTAACAATTCTTCTTCCTGTTTAGTAAGTAACGCAAGCTCCTCTACAGGAAGATTGAAGTCATTGACTACAGCAGATAGTATATTTAAAAAGACATTTGTAAAACATTCGATTGCTTCCTCACTGAAGACAGCAGTTCTATATTCCCATTTCCCGTAATAACCATCACTGTCCCTCTCAATAAATAAAGTTAAATCAAATTTAGCTGTTCCATTATGAATAGGTACTGGATTACTAATATTTAAATTTTGAATGTCCACTAATGATGCAGGAAATTCCTGAAAAGCAAACATATATTGAAATAATGGCATTTGATTTATAGATCGTTGAGGCTGAATCTCTTCTACAATCTTTTCAAACGGCACATTACTATTAGAAAATGCTTCAATCGATGATTTTCTAACACTTTTTAATACGTCTTCAAATAACATACCTTCTTCAATTTTATCGCGAATAACCAATGTATTAACAAAGAAGCCTATTAACTCCTCTAATTTCGAATGATTGCGACCAGCGACAGGTGTTCCTACAGCCAATTCATTCTCAGATGAAAGACGATATAAGAAAATTTTATATATAGAAAGCATGGCCATGAATAATGTACCGCCCTGCCTCTTACAAAATTTATCCAATTGACCTATTAATTGATTTGATAGTTTAAACACCTTTATATTTCCTTTATGATTATCAAATGGGACTTTCTTTTGATCTGCAGTTAACTGAACAATAGGTACCTCAGCGGATAACTTCTCCTTCCAATAAGCCAACTGTTTTTTGTATAACTCGCTAGTTTTTGAGCTATTCTGCCAATTCACATAATCACTATATTGAATTCCACCTTCTTCCCTAATAGCTTTCGATTTGCGTATTTTTTTGTAATTTTCTAATATTTTATCCCTTAACACATTATGCGACCATCCATCTGAGATAATATGATGCATATTGAAATATAAAATATAACGTTTTTCATTAATTTTAAATAATTTGAAACGATATAACGACTCTGTCTCAAGATTAAAAGGAATACTAGCATCCTCTTGCATTTCCTTCATTGCTTCTTTCTTTCCATTCTCTTCTCCATATGGAGAAAAGTCACTAATATCCAAAACAAGCTTCTTATGAGGATTAATTTTCTGATATGGTACACCTTCCCTTGAAAAAAAGTTACTCCTTAAAATCGATTGATGCTCTATTATCTGATTTAAACTTTTTTCCAAACTTGAAACATGTAAATCTCCCTCAATCTCCATATAATTAGGTAAACTATATAAAGAACTTAAACCTTCCAGCTCATTAATAAACCACAGTCTTTTTTGTGAATATGACAGGTTCATCTGGATATCAGATGAAGTATTCGCAACTAATTCTATATGCTCTGAATCAATTTTTCTCCCTTCAATAAACTCACTAATCTTACGAACAGTTTGATATTCAAATACATGTTGTAAATTTATAGAAACATTTAATTCTTCCTTTATCCGCGCCACAAATCTTGCAACAAATAAAGAATTCCCTCCTATATTAATAAATGCTTCATTAAGACCTACCTGCTCCAAGTTAAGAAATTCCGCCCACAAATTAGCTATATATTTTTCTGTATCGGTTACAGGCTTTTCACTTTCTTCGATAACTCTTAGAATTTTCGGATTCGGTAGCTGACCTCGACTTATTTTTCCATTTAAAGATAAAGGTAGAGTTTCTAGTTTCACCCAAAATGACGGAACCATATATTCAGGAAGTAAATTCCCAATCTCTATTCTCGTCGCCTCTTCATCCCAATTCTCTCCTTTAACTAGTGTTATATAGGCTGCTAAATATGTATGATCCTTTTCAAAAAATGCAGATACAACACACTGTTTAATATAAGGGAGGCTTTCAATAACGGATTCAATTTCTCCCAATTCAACTCTTATACCACGGATTTTAACTTGGAAATCCCTTCTTCCTACATATTCGATTACACCATCTCGACGAAATCTACAAATATCACCCGTTCTATATAACCTTTCTCCATCTTTAAATGGATTTTTAATAAATCTTTCCTCTGTCAATTTAGGATTTTTATAGTATCCTCTCGCAACACCTATTCCACCAATATATAGTTCACCATTAACCCCTGCTTCTTCAATGGGTTTCTGATGTTCATCTAGTATATAAAGTTGTATATTACTAATAGGTTTTCCAATTGGTACTACCTTCGCAACTTCTTGCCCATTGCATTTCCAATAAGAAACATCAATAGCTGCTTCAGTTGGTCCATATAGATTATAAAGCTCTACTTTTCCCATTTTCCCAAAGAACATTTTTTCCATTGACTTAGGTAGCGCTTCTCCACTACAGATTACCCTCTTTAAAGATGTTTTTTCTTGTTTTGATTCACAAGCATCTAAAAAGAGTTGTAACATAGAGGGTACAAAATGAACCGTTGTAATTTGATATTCCTCAATTACTTTCAAAAGGTATTTTGGATCTTTATGCTTATCTGGCTTTGCCATTACTAGAGTTGCCCCAGAAAGCAACGGCCAAAAGAATTCCCATACCGAAACATCAAAACTATATGGAGTTTTTTGTAAAACACGGTCCATTTCTCCTAAATTAAATTCTTGTTGCATCCATTGAAGACGATTATTTAGAGCTGCATGCGTATTCATTACACCTTTAGGTTTACCAGTCGAACCAGATGTATAAATAATATACATTAGATGTTCTGATTTAACTGGTATATTAGGATTAACTTTAGCTTCAGCTTCCAATTCTTTGCACTCATCCAAGTAAATACATTTTTCTTGATCAAAAGATGATATAAACAATCCATTTTTATCTTTTGTTGAGATAATAAATGCTGGACTAGCATTATCAAGCATATAACCCAATCGTTGCTTCGGATACGACGGATCCAAAGGTACATACGCACCCCCAGCCTTTAAAATCCCTAATAATGTAACTACTAAGTCTATAGAACGCTCCATGCAAACTCCAACTGGGTCTTCTATTTCTAAACCTTTTCGAATTAAAAAGTTTGCTAATTGATTTGCTCTTTCATTTAGTTGTTTATAAGAAAGCTTCTTCCCTTCAAACATAACTGCTGTTTCGTCAGCCGTTAGTTCAACTTGTTTTTCTATTAGCTCATGAATACATAAATCCATATTTAAAAATCTTTCCATGTTATCCTCTCTATACCCCTTCTTCATTTTATTCATTTCCCCCCTTTAGTTTATTTGTTATATTTTTTTACAACAAGGCAAGTGTTATGTCCACCAAATCCAAATGAGTTGCTCATTACCGCATTAACCTTTTGTACTTGCGCCTCATTAGGTACATAGTTCAAATCCATCCCTTCATCCTGTTCCTTATAATTAATCGTCGGAGGAACAACGTGCTCTTTTAAAGTTAAAATACTTGCAATTAACTCTACCGCTCCAGCACCTCCAAGCAGATGACCAATCATAGACTTGATAGAACTAACTGGAATTGACTTAGCCTTTTCCCCCATCATTTTTTTAATTGCCATTGTTTCACAATAATCATTAAGTTTCGTACTTGTTCCATGAGCATTGATATAGTCTAAATCATTTGGCATCAAACCAGCTTCTTTTAGAGCCAATTTCATTGCCATGAACATTCCTTTACCATCTGGTGCAGTGATATGATAGGCATCCGTTGTCGTTCCATATCCAGATAATTCAGCTAATATATTCGCCCCTCTTTTCCTTGCAAATTCTTCTGATTCTAGAACTAAAACCCCACCACCTGTACCAATTACAAAACCATCCCTATTTTTATCAAAAGGTCGGCTTGCTCCTTGAGGAGAATCATTCCTAGTAGAAAGCGCCCTCATTTTAGAAAAAGAAGCTACATCAAACTGGGTAAAATCCCCTTCTACTCCCCCAACAATCATGATATCTGCCTCGTCATGCTGTATAGCACGCATTCCTTCACCAATACAATTAGCTGCAGTTGCACAAGCAGTTACAAATGCTCCACTCTTTGCCTTTGCACCTATACGAATAGCAATTTCATTCGATAAACTGTTAATCAAAATTCCAGAAGCTACATAAACACTTATAGCTCTAGGTCCTTTATCCAGAAATTTCTTATGATTATTCAGAAGCATATTCATACCACCTGCTCCTGAACCTACCATAGTTCCAATCCGGTATGGATCAATTTTATCTATAGTTAATTTGGCTTCCTCAATTGCTTGCCTTGCGGCCACTACCCCATATTGTGTAAATTTATCCATACGATTGATTTCTTTAGAGTTAAAATAAATGTTAGGATCAAATCCTTTCACCTCAGCACCTATTTTAGTTGCATAACCTTCTGTATCAAAAGAACTTACATACCCTACTCCACTTACACCCTGCAGTAAATTATCCCAAAAAGATTTCACATCATTCCCAATGGGTGTAACAACTCCCATACCGGTTACCACTACACGTCTTTTCACAGCAATCTCCTTTTACTTTGAAATTTACTATTATTCTACAAATTTATAGGTATAACTACATCCGTATTTTCCGCAACCTTAAAAATAAAAAACTATAGATAGTAGACTCTGACATAAACTATACATTTTTCCATAAATATTGAAACCATAGTAAAATTTCAGAAGCATATAAGGAAACTCTCATACAAAGAGAACTACCTTAATCATTTTCATATTGCCCTCGATTTCTTATACTACAAAAAGAATAGACTGTAACCATAAAAGGTTATTCCAACATATAATTCAAAATAATTTGTTGAAAATCACCCTAATAATAGATAATTAATATAAATTAATTTAGCATTTCTCTATCTTCTACTCAGCAAAAATACAACTACATCAATTCTACTTACTTATTACATGCGCTCCTTCTATTTGATTCATAATCCCTTCAAGAAAAGGAGCATATTTGTCTTCATCAAAACGAGATTCTAAATGTTCTTCTAAATGATTTTCTTTAATATCCTCTTCTATTTTCACACGAATAACAGGGTGAATATGAACACTTTGAGAAGCATCTCCTGGAACACGTGGTATATTCAAAACCTCATGGAATTTATGGATATCCCCATACTCAAGGGTTACAAACACAAGCGCCTCCCCTTCTTCCACTTTCATCTCTTTGAATTCATATGATGTACGATGCCCCATATTATGCCACTTATTATTCTTTTGTCGTAATAAAAGGCCCACTAAAGCCGGTTGAAGCCAGAGCTCCCCTGAGTTATTTAATTCATCCAAAATCAGCTTCACTACACAGCCTTCCACAGACTTAGCTCCTCTCTCCACCATTCCTAACTTTTCAGTTATGTGGTGAGCAAGAATTTTTGAATTATAACGGAAGCCATGAATAAAACCACTTGTAGATGTACTTTTATAATCTAAACCATGTGTTTGCGCCCCAGCAAAGTATAAATTTTCAACTTCAGTAGATTCAAACACTCCTGTAATAGAAGGGAATTTATTGTGAAGAATGTTAATATCAAAATCTTGAATAAGCAATTCCACATTTGCTTCAAACCCAGTTGCAGCAATAATTTCATTAAAAAATAGTGTTTCAACCTCTCCTTTAGCATGTACGTATGCTACAGTAACTTCAAATCCGTTTTCAACTTTCTCAATATTCACGATATTACAATCAAGTAGAGCCGCCTGATGTTTTAATTGATAATTCTCTGCAATAATAGAATTGACAGCCCGCAGATTACCAACATAATGTGTTTGATAAGCTAATTTAGCTGGCGTAGGACTGGCTAACATAATAACATTTGCTTCATTTAAAATATCTAATGCACTTTCACTCCCGCTATTTCCTTTTCCAATGATCATTACTCTTTTATCTCGGTAATATTCTTTCGGTTTCATGTCTTCATACATCGTGACCATCTCAATACCTTTGATCTTGGGCTTACTTGGTTTTAGTCCTGTTGCCACAACAACTATACGTCCTAAAAACACCCCTTTTGTTGTTTCCACTTCAAATAAATCGTCTTCGTTCTTTTTTGTCCCTATCCATTTCGTACTATATTGAACTGGTAATTCATACTTACATACTAGATCACCTAACATTTGAACAACGCTTTCTCGACGCGGATAAAAATCCGTACTATAATTACGCATTAGAATATCTTTATCTTTTGTAACTAAGCTATTCCAATCAAATCTCTCTGCATACCGGCTCTTATAAGGCTTTCCTGAATATAATTTATTATTACTGATTAAATTACCATGGACCGGAAATTTACTAAATGAATGTCCCACCTCATGAGAAGCTTCAAGAATTACCATGTTAGGCTCTTTTCCCTGTTCTCTACATAATTCTTTATAAGTTAATGCTAATTGTATGCCACCAGGTCCCCCACCAATAATTACTACATCATGAATAAATTTCTCCATTTCTAAATCCCCCTATATATTTTGAAATAAATTTTAAATAGCACCAAACAAGTAAAAAATCAACTAACTTTCAACTCTTTATTTTCCGCTTTCACTTTTTTCTTTAATGAAAAAGAAAGATTATATACTGGCATTGCCAAGGCTGTTGTAATAATAGCCATCCAGACCAACAAAGAAAATAACTCCTGGGAAATTACCCCATAAGCGAGTCCTATATTTAAAACAATCAATTCCATTAATCCCCTTGCATTCATAAGAGAACCGATGGCAGAAGATTCTCTCCATCCAAACCCCATTCTTTTCATTACTAAAAGACAACCGATATATTTACTAGCGACAGCAATTGACAAGATAGCAAGAAAGGCAACAAAAAGAGAGTAATTCAAAGTTGCAAAACTTGTATTAATTCCAGAATAAGTAAAGAAAATAGGAACTAAAAATACTACAACTATATCCTCTAATTTAGAACGAAGTTCTCTTTGAAAATTAGGATTTTTTGGCATAACAAGCCCTAACATAAAACCACCAAACACTGAATATACGCCGATATAGTCCGTTACAGCCGCAGCACTCAATACAAGAGCAATGATAACCCCTAAATGTCCTTGTGATAAACGCCCTCTTTCTTCAACAAGTTTTCCAAACTTATTCATTAACGGTTTAATAACAGTTAACAATACTAGCATAAAAACTAGCGCTCCTCCTGCAGCAATCAAGCCACCTCTAACTGAATTTGTTGTCACTAAAGCCGTTACAATAGCCAATGCAATCCAACCAAGTGCATCAATAATGCTAGCAGCTAACAAAGTAATGTTAGCAATTTTAGAATTCATTAATTTTCTCTCTTGGAAAATTCTAGCTAACATTGGAAATGCCGTCATAGAAATAGCAATCGCGAGAAACAAACTAAAATGTAACCAATTACTTCCCTTTGAAAATTGATTGTGTAATAATAGGGCCAGAAAAATACCAGATACAAAAGGAGTAATAAACCCCGCTGATGCTAAAGCAACTGAATTTTTATAAAAACGCTTGTCAAATTCCCCAAAGTTAAGTTCCGCCCCAACTAAAAACATATAAAGAGCTAAACCTAGATTACTAAGCATGTACAATACCATTTTGATGTCAGCTGAGAATAGCACTGCATGTAAATCCGGTACAAGGGCTCCAAACAAAGTCGGTCCTAATAAAACCCCCGCTATCATCTCTCCTAAAACACGCGGTTGACCAACACGCAAACATAAATATCCTATAAACCGTGATACTGCAATAATTATTACTAGTACAACAAGTAGTGTTACAAACAAATGTAAATCCTTCAAATGTTAAACTCTCCTTTCTTCCAATCTACTTACTCAACAAAATTGTAATATTTCTCAACATTCTACACATCCGTATAAAGCGCAAGAAATCCATAACTATATTGACTCCTATTTATATTTCCAATACGTTAAAAGAAAACAATCCTAAAAGGAGAGATAAAATGATTATAATTAAAGATTACTTAAAGGATGTTCCAGCTTTATCAGAAACTAATGTTCATGTTTGGCTATTAGAATTAGATAAATCTTCCTATCTATTAAATAGCATCCTTTCAGAAGATGAAAGAATGCGAGCAAACCAATTTATAAATCAAAAGTCCAAACAGACTTTTATTGCTTGTCGTGGCATTTTACGTACTTTATTAGGTATATACCTTAAGCTAGACCCGCAAGAAATTAAACTAGAATATAATTCATATGGTAAGCCACACGTATCTCCTTTACAAAACTATCAATGTATAAATTTTAGTCTCTCACATTCTCAAGATATTGCCGCTTTTTCTTTCTCCCAATATCAAACTATCGGTATTGATATTGAGAATATATATTCTAATCTCAATCCTAACGAACTTAGTCCCCATATTATGACTGATACAGAATTAAAAAATTTTCATAAACTCAGCCAATCAGAAAAGATCTATGCATTTTATCATCTTTGGACTCAAAAAGAAGCTATTGTTAAAGCAGAGGGAACCGGTTTTCAAAAAGCGCCAAATAACATTTCAGGTTATTTAACAACAGACATTAATTTAAATAATTTTCATATTGAAGATTGGAGACTCAATAGCTTTATTGTTAAGAATAGTTACTCCACCTGCATTTGCACAAAAAACAATATAATTTTTCACCCCATTCAGCTCCCAACTATTGCATCTTTATATTCAGCCCCCCAAAAATAAAAGTAATTTTCATTTTTTTTTGACATCTTCTATTCACCCAGTATATACTCAGTATACACTTGGTATATACTGAGTATATACAATGAATAGGAGGTACTTTATGATTAAAGGGCAGAATATAAATAAAAATTATCTTCTTGGAGAGTCGATCTTTCCCGTACTACGTGATATCACTTTAGAGATTCCTAAAGGGGAATTTATAGCAATAATGGGGCCATCTGGTTCTGGAAAAAGCACCTTACTAAATTTACTTGGTGGTCTTGACACACCTGACGAAGGAGATATTTTTATTGATGGGAATACTATCAATAAATTAAACGAAAGACAACGTACATTATTTAGAAGAAAAAATGTAGGGTTTATATTTCAGAATTATCAATTACTACCTAACATGACTGTTACAGAAAACATCGCTTTCCCTATGCAGGCTGCGCATTTAAATAAAAATGCTATTAATGAAAAAGTTTCCTCTCTTATTCAAGCCGTAAAACTGGAAGGAAAAGAGAATAATTTTCCTTCTCAGCTAAGCGGTGGCCAACAACAACGCGTATCAATTGCAAGAGCGCTATCAATGAATCCTAAGTTGATCTTAGCTGATGAACCAACAGGAAATTTAGATCGTAAAACTGGCACTGAAGTCTTGCAATTATTATCCTCTCTACATCGTAACAAAGGATTGACCATCGTTATGGTTACTCACGACATATTAGCTGCAAGTTATGCAGATCGTATTATTCTACTAAGAGATGGATTAATTGAATCAGATATAAAAACGGAGGGCGATACTGATGATGTTATGGCGAGTGTCTTATCGAAGCTTAATACGTAAAAAACTAAGAGCACTTATCACGATCATGGCAATTATCATTGGAATTTCCACCATGTTTGCAGTAATTAGTACTGTAGAAACCGCTAAAGGAATAACAAATAAGCGTCTACAACTCTATACAGGAAACGCAGATTATACTATTTCATCTAGTAAGCACCTATTTTCGAAAGACATATTAAATATTGCAGAACGGGAAAAAGGAGTACGTAGTGCAACAGCTGTACTTCACAAGCAAGCTAGCTTTCATCTAACAGAAGATCGAAGTTTTACTCAAACTAGAATTCGTGTTACAGGGCTTTCTTCTTTTCAAAATGAATTACTTTCCCTTAAAGTAATTCATGGTAATCTAAATAATGAAGGAATCATCATTCCAATGAGAACAGCTGAAATTTGGGGCGTAAATGTGCAAGATACTATTACACTAAATCTTCCGTCTGGGAAAAAGCTAGTCCCAATTGCTGCTATTGTTGAAAACACTCCTTTATTAGAAGGACCAAATAATTGGAAGGAAGCAAGTGATAAGAGTTGGAGAGCACTATCCTCATTGACTGCTGTTCAATCATGGTTTCATCTTCCTAACGAAATACAAGAAATACGACTAAAATTACAATCTACATCAGATTCTCAATCAACTGTAACATCTTTAAAATCTAACATTACTGATCCTTTTATATCAGTACAAAAGGTTATTCTAGATGAAAAACAAACCAATCAGTTAGATGATTTATATTTTATGCTTTATGCAATCGGTGGATTAGCAATGTTTATTAGCTCCTTTATTCTTTATAATACTTTGTATGTTAACATCGTAGAGAGAAAGAATGAAATTGCCATTATGAAAACAATTGGTTATACCCCTTTTCAAATCAAGCAGTTCTTTCTTACGGAAGTAATTATGCTAGCTGGTATAAGCTTAATATTTGGGGTTCCACTCGGATTTGGTTTGGCTACTATCTTACAGGGGACATTATTCAATTCATTTCAAGAAAATATGGCATATACAATACAATATCAATTTGCTTTACCTGCAACACTATTCCTGGGCATCCTTATACCTATGCTAGCTTCTATTATTCCAGTAACGTATGCGAGTAAAGTTAATATAATTGCTACCTTAAAAAATGTGCCTTCTGTACAAGTAAAAAACAGTAAGCTGCGTGCTATCATCGGTATTGTTTCACTTTTGGGTATCTTCATTAATCATATTAGTTCAATATTATTCTTGTTTATAGGAATTATATTGCTGTTTCCCTTTTTAACGAGAATAATTACAAAATCATTGGGCGGAAGGAGAATATTAGGTTACGAAGGGAAAGTGGCAAGTAACAATACTTTATTCACATTAAAACGATCAGCTAATATGTCAGCTATTTTAGCTTTAGCTATCTGCTTAGGACTACTAGTTTCTTCTATCTTTACTTCCTTAGAAAAAAATTTAAGTGAAGATGTGACTCGTTCTTTTGGTGGAAATCTACAATTTTCAACTGAAACTCCTATTACTAATATATTGCCACAAATCCAAAAGATGGAGGGTGTAAAACAGGTTATCTCTTATAAAGAAAAAGAAGTAATTTGGAAATCCAAAAAAGAGACTCGTAATTTCACCATTATTAGTACAGATATAAATTGGTATAAACAAAATCCCTTATTTTATGATCCAAATCATAAAGAAAAAGAACTATTAAAACAGCTAGCTAAAAATACAAATGGAATTTTATTAGGTGATTATGCATTTAAAGAATGGGGCGGATCTATAGGAGAAACTATCACCATCTTGCAAGATAATAATAAAACAAAGGAACTACAAGTAGTTGGGAAAGTCAGCGCTTCGGTATACGGTGGCTATACCGCTTTCATGGAGAAAGAAAACTTTGATACTCACTTCCATGGGATAGAGGCTTACAAAGGACTTATACTAACTACCAATAATAAGAATGAAGCTTATATAAAACGGAACTTTCTGAAAACATTCCAGAATGAACTTTCTGAAATTCGAACTTTACATGAAGAAATTGAAAAACAAAAACGGGCTCTACCAGGTGTAAAATCTTTATTTAACGGTTTACTTATTATTGCCATCATTGTTTCTGGGATTGGAATTTTAAATACTTTAATTATCAATGTAATAGATCGCACACGAGAAATCGCTATTATGAGAGCAGTTGCCTTCACAACTACCCAAGTATATAAAATGATTATATACGAAGGCCTTATTATAGGAATAAACGGTGTAATTATAGGGGTCATCCTAGGAATTCTTACTATATACTTAAACACTTCACTTGCGTCTGATCCTTTAATTGAATTTTCCATGTCACTTCCTACCTTAGTAACTGCAATTATTTCCGGTATTCTCGTTAGCTGTCTGTCCGCTATTATACCGGCTTACAAGGCATCAAATACTAAACTTGATAGAGCACTAAAAGAAGATTAGTGGTGAATAAATATGTCAGTAAAACATGCGATATTAACATTGTTATCTCAATCCCCTCGACATCGTTATGATTTAAAAATCTCTTTTGATACGATGGTTTACAATCAATGGGAACTAAATACCGGGCAAATCTACACGACTATAGATCGACTAATTAGGGATGGATTTGTAGAAGAGATATACGAAGAAAGTGAATCTGATTTAAAAACTTATAGAATTACTAAAAGCGGGGAAGAGGAACTTCACAACTGGCTTCTCCTCCCTGTAGAAACTTCAATCCTAAAAGATGAATTTTACTTTAAGTTATTATGTGCAAAAAGATTACACTACTCTCAACTATCCAGCATGATTAAACAACAAAAAGAATCTATTATCAAAACAATATTACAGCTTCAAAGATTACGGCTCAATATTGATTCTACTAAAGAAAGTGAAGGAATGTCATTCCTAATTGAAGGGAAACTGCTTCATTTAGAAGCTGATTTAAAGTGGCTAGATATGTTTCAAAAAGATTAAGGAGGATTAAAAATGGATTTTATTCTAGAAAATAAATGGACATTTCTCATTATGGCTGAGGCTATATTTTGGGTTTCTATTATATGCTTCTTATTACTACGTTATTGGTTTGAATTTAAAAAATTAAGTATCGCATTCTTCATACTATTTATTGTAAATGATTTATGGATTGCTACTATGGGATTTTTTGATTATTTAAACACAGGCAAATTTTCCAATTATCAAACCATTATAGTGATAATTATTGTATATGCACTCACTTATGGAAAAACTGACTTTAGAAAACTCGATGCTTTTATCCAAAAAAAGGTTGCAAAATGGAAGGGAAATCCTATACCTGAATTTCAGGATGTTAAAAAATTATCCGGAAAAGAACATGCAAAAAGTGAACGAAAACATTTTTTCATCCATTTACTTATTTATATAGTAGCTCATGTTATACTGGTTTCCATATTCGGACTATCTGATCAGCTCACCGATATTCACAGTATATGGAATACACTAGTAACTTGGTTTGAAGAAAAGCAACCACATTTCCCATCTAATAACATTGCTTTTAATAATTTAAGTAGGATTTGGTCACTTATACTAGCTATAGACGCAGTAATCTCTCTATCTTATACATTCTTTCCTAAAGAAGGGACATCAAAAAATACTTCTTATTAAATATAGAAAGTATATGCACTAATAAAAAAACTTTTTGTAATTATTAAAGATTAGTAGCACAGACCATGGCCATGGTCTGTGCTACTAATCTTAGTATGTTTTATAACAAAAAATCAACTTAATGCAAAAGAATTTAAAGTGGCATGTTCCCATGTTTTTTCATGACTTTCTCCTCTTTCTTCGTTCGTAACATATCAAGTGCCTGTATCAATTTTATACGTGTTTCCCTTGGATCTATAACATCATCAACAAACCCATACTTTGCAGCAATATATGGATTTGCAAATTTATCACTATATTCCTTACCCAGCTCTCTACGTTTCATGTCAGGCTTATCGCTCTTTTGAATATCCTTTGAAAAAATAATATTTACTGCCCCTTGCGATCCCATTACTGCAATTTCTGCATTTGGCCATGCATATACAACATCCGCTCCGATAGCCTTGCTATTTAATGCAACGTATGCTCCACCATAAGCCTTTCTCAAAATCACTGTAATTTTCGGAACTGTTGCTTCAGAATAAGCGTATAAAATTTTAGCACCGTGACGAATAATACCATTATGTTCTTGCTTTACACCCGGAAAAAAACCCGTTACATCTTCAAATGTAATCAATGGAATCTGAAAAGAATCACAAAAACGAATAAAACGTGCTATTTTATCAGATGAATCAATATCTAAACTTCCAGCTAATTTCTTCGGCTGATTACAAACAAGACCAACTACTTCTCCTTTTATACGAGCAAACCCTATCACAATATTTTCCGCAAAACTTTTTTGCACTTCAAAAAAAGACGTAATATCAACCACTTGTTCAATAACATGACGTATATCATAAGGCCTTTGTTTATCATCAGGGATAATATCAGCTAAATCTTCACGATAATCTTCCACTGATTCTTCTTTAATTATAGGTGATTTCTCTTGATAATTTTGTGGTAAATATGAAAGAAGTGTACGAACAAGATACAATGCTTCATACTCGTCCACTGCAGAAAAATGCGCATTTCCACTGATTTTATTATGAACCATCGCTCCACCTAAATTCTCAGGTGAAATTATTTCTCCTGTTACTGCCTCAATTACTTTTGGTCCTGTAATAAACATCTGACTTTTCTCTTCAACCATAATAACAAAATCTGTAATAGCTGGAGAGTATACCGCTCCTCCTGCACAAGCTCCTAAAATCACTGATATTTGAGGGATAACTCCTGAATATTTCACATTTCTATGAAAAATTTGACCATATCCATCTAGAGATAGCACCCCTTCTTGAATACGTGCACCACCTGAATCATTTAAACCAACAATGGGAATACCATTTTTCCCAGCCAAATCCATGATATTTGAAATTTTCTTCGCATGCATTTCTCCGAGCGCGCCACCAAATACAGTAAAGTCTTGTGAAAATAGATAAATTGGACGGCCATTTACTTTTCCATATCCTGTGATAACTCCGTCACCAGGACCTACTTTTTTATCTAGCCCAAAATCTGTACACCTATGTTCAATAAACGGTTGTAACTCTACAAATGTATCTTTATCTAGTAGCAATTCTATACGTTCTCTCGCTGTCAGTTTACCTTTTTGGTGCTGCCTTTCTATTCTTTTGTAACCTCCTCCAATTTCAATACTATTCTTTTTGTCATACAATTCAGTTATTTTACTGTAAATATCAATCATATTCTCCCCCCTTATCACATAGCTCGTACAATGTACCATAGCTTGAACTAGGATGAATAAAAGCAATTGACGTACCTTTTGCCCCTCTTTGAGGTATTTCATTAATCATTTGTATTCCACATTCCTTCATATGCTGAATCCTCTCCTCAAGCGAGGTTGTTCCTAATGCTATATGATGTATTCCCTCCCCATTTTTCTGTATAAATCGTGCAATTGAACTTTCTGGACTTAATGGTTCCAATAACTCTAATTTACTTTCACCAATAGCTAAAAAGGCAACTTTTACTTTTTGTACCACTACCTCCTCTATCCCTAATAATTTTAGCTTTAGGACATCTACATAAAAAGGTAATGCCCTTTCTAAAGAATTTACCGCAATTCCAATATGCTCAATTTTTTTAATCATTTCTTATCCTCCTGTATGTCAAACTATATTTCCCTTTTTTTAATTCACTCAATTAAAAATTTGTTTACTATATACTTGCCAACTTTCATATTTCTAACTATGGCCTAACAATTTATATTCTAGAACAACTTATTCAACATAACGTATTCCTTGACGGAAAGAATAAAAAACAATCGCTACAACAAACAAAGAAATACCACTCCAAAATATAATATTTGAAATCCCAATGTTATACGTAAGAAGTATTGATGTGACTCCATAAGAAAGCGGTGTTAGTCCCATCGATGCTAAAGTGAGTAAACTCATAACTCTTCCTAAATACTGTTTTTCTGTATACTCTTGAATGATACCAATTACTGGAATTATTATCATTTGTGTGAACAATCCAACAAGAAACAACATAATTACACTATACAAAAGTTCTATCGATGTACTAAAAATTATAAAACTTATAGATAAACACATAAGAAGTATAAGAATTAATTTTCCTCTTTGCTTTTTTACATTGAGTAATACCATAATAATGGATCCAATAAATAAACCTAATGATAAACTCGCCTCTAAAAAACTGTAGTCAAATGCTTCTCCATTTAATATGGTATCAACAAAAATAGGCAATCCTATAAATAAGGGCCCAACTATAAGAAAATTCACTAAAATAGAAATTAATACAAGAGATACCAAAATATTAGATAGGTGTAAATATTGAATACCCTTTCGCATTTCTGTTCCAATCCTAATTCTCTCTACACTTTTCTTTTTATCATGCTGAATCTTAATAAAGGCAACCATAATCGTACTTATTAGTAGCATACTAGCAACAAATATAAATGCTATCATATAATTGTATTTCCCTATTAATATCCCAGCAATTACAGGTCCTGCGATTACTGTAAACTGATTTGTCGTATAAATAATAGAGTTTGCTCTTGCTAATTGTGATGATCCGACTATTAATGGTATAACTGAATCCCTAGCAGGATAGAAAAATGCGTTCAATATTCCAAATAAAAAAGAGTAGGCAATAAATATTGTAAAGTGAACTCTTGTGAATAGTAGGAATAATAAAACAATAGAGACTACAAGAATCGTTCTCATAAAATCTGACCATAACATAATCTTCCCCTTATTCCCGTGATCAGCAAGCACACCTCCTACAAATAAAAATAATATTTGTGGAACACTCGACCCCATCATTACCCACCCTACCGCTTCTCCTAAATTTAAAAACCTTACTATATACCATGTCTGTGTAAAAAGAAACATTGATGAACCTAAACTAGAAAATCCTGCTGCCATCATAATTAAAATAAAGGGTTTATTTCTAAATAAATTTGATAAATACTCCTGATCCTCAGCTACCGCTTCCATATTACTCCCTCTTTTTTCTTGTTTTCATTTTTAAAACAACGAAATAATAAATTGTAATTAAAATTTTTATTTATCCCTCATTTATAAAAAAGAGGGGCTTAGCATATTTCACTAAGCACCAATTTTAAATTCATGTTTCTTCTTACGCTTTTTTGTCCATTTATATTTCAACTTCATTAAACTTTCGTATACAATAGGCACAATAATTAATGTTAGTAACGTTGAAGATGTCAGTCCGCCAATTACAGTGACTCCTAGTCCCTTTGAAATAAGTCCACTACCATCTGAATTTTCCGTAAATAACAATGGCGATAATGCACCTACCGTAGCAATAGCAGTCATAAGAATAGGTCTCAACCTAGTTACTCCTGCTTCAAGAATTGACTCTCTTAATAGAATACCTTTTTTCTCGTTTTTAATTGCTCTATCTATTAGAACAACAGCGTTTGTTACAACGATACCTATTAACATTAATGCACCAATCATTACAGAGACACTAATTGATTCATTTGTAATTAATAAACCTAATAAACTTCCAATTAGAGCATACGGCAAAGAGAATAGTATAGCTAATGGAGCTAATCCGCCTCCAAAAGTAACCACTAAAACAAAGTATACAATTACAATTGCACTACCTATTGCGATTCCTATCTGTGCAAAAGACTCATCAATTTGTTCTGTTACCCCACCAACATTAACTTGTACTCCTGACGGTACTGATAATTCATCGATTTTCTTTTGAATATTCTCCGTAACTTTTTCAACATCTTTATCAGTTATCTCAGCTGATATTTTTGTATATACATCTCCATTTCGCTTAGTTATGAACGCCGGGGTATCCACCTCCGCTTCACTCAAGATTTCTCCTAACTCTACCTTTTGAGTTGAATTTGTAGTAACTTGCTGTTTAGTAAGTTCGGCTTGGTGTACTATATTATCTCTTTCCACAGTCTTAATTGGTATTTTTTGCCCATCAACTTTTAATTCACCAATCTGTTCTTCCTTAGCCGAACCAAGTTTATTATATATTTGCGTTGGCTGAATTCCTAAAGAAACCATTTTTTCTGTATTTAATATAAAATTCACCTGTCTTAAAGAATCCGATAAATCCGACTTAACATTTGTAACCTTCTGATTATTATCCAAGCTTTTTTTCACCGAATCTGCAACTGGTCTAATTTCTTCAATCGTTTTTCCATAAACGAAAACATCTACACTCCCATTACTATTTCCTGAACTATTGAATCCCCACTCACCCATTCCCAACTTTTGAAGATCATTAAAAATAATATCTTTCTCTTTGGTTAAATCTTTTAAACCATCTTTATAAGTAATAAAAAACAAAACTTGTTTCTTGTTAGCTGGATGTAGCGGATTACCCTCTCCATAAGATGACTGTATCATCTTTATGTGATCCCGTTTGAGTAGATATTCTTCTGCTTTTTTAACGTCCTTCTTAATTGTATCGTCTGTAGCACCAGGTACGGGATTGTAAGTTGCTAATATCATTTTATTCCCATTGGAACCGATGAAACTGACTCCAATAGACGGTATTAAGAATATACTTCCTATAAATAGTGCGCTGGCTAAACAAAAAGTAATTAATTTATGATTTAAACTCCAATTCAATATCGCATGATAGCTTTTAGTTACTCGACTCGAAGATGTTTTCTTAGTAACTTCCCCTTTCCTCTTAAGCATTAAATGCGCCATCATTGGAACAACAGTAATTGAAACAACTAGAGAAGCTAATAAAGCAAATACAATTGTAACTCCAAATGGCATAAACAACTCTCCAACAGGTCCATCAATTAAACCTAATGGCAAGAACACTGCAATAGTTACAATAGTAGATGACATAATTGATGAAAACATCTCAGAAGTTGCTGCCTTTATTAAATTAACTCCACTTAATTTTTCCTCAGTTAATGTCATGCGTCGGTAGATATTTTCTATAACTACAATAGAATCGTCTATAACTCTTCCAATTGCTACCGTCATGGCACCTAATGTCATTAGATTTAATGTCATATTTAACTGTTTTAACATTATTAAAGAAATGACAAGTGATACTGGTATAGAAATAACAGCAATAATTGTAGATTTTATATCCCTTAAGAACAGTAAGATAATTAGTACCGCGAAAGCAGCACCCATCAATGTTTTATTTATCATCACTCCAACAGATTCTTTAATTGGCTCTCCACTATCTAAAACGGATACAAACTCTAACGAGTTATGCTTCTGTTGTAATTTTTTCATTTTATCTTTGATATCATCCACTACATTTACCGTATTACTATTACTATTACTACTTTGTAATATTTGAATACCAATTCCTTCTACCCCGTTAGCTTTAGAAACAGATTGAGATTTTTGAACAATATTTACATCTGCAACCTCTTTGAGAGTAACCGAAGTTTCTCTTTCATTAGAATTATTATTTTGTGCTTTTAAATTTATAGGAATAGGTAATTCCTTTATCTTTTCAAAACTATCTTCATTGCCATTAACCTTTATGATTTTTTCTTTACCATCAAGTACGTGCATTCCTAAATTCATATCAGTTTTAATAGTTTTTAAATATGCTGTTACGTCTTTTACAGACAAAGCATATTGATCTAGCTTATCTTGTTTATACTTAATCTCCACTTCCTTGTTTTTCTTCCCAATAATTTCAACTTTAGAAACACCTTCCACCTCTTCAAATGCAGGCATTATCTCCTTTTGAGCCAACACACTTAAATCCTCTATTTTTTTAGTATTATCAGTTAAAGATAACACCATTACAGGTAAACCATTAAAGTTAGCTCTTGCTATATCTGGATTCATAACTCCTTCAGGAAAATCCAATCCAGATACCATTTCCTTAATTTTATTTTCTGCTTTTTCCATATCGGTCTTGAAATCGTACTGAATTTCGATTGTAGAAGCACCTTCAAAAGAAGTAGAAGTAATATTTTTAACCCCTTCCAGGTTAGACACCTTTTTTTCAATTGGTTCTGTTACATCACTCAATATCGTATCTGGTGATGCTCCAGGGTATACAGTTGTAATGTTTACAACTGGCTCATTAATATTAGGTATAGTCTCTAGTTTCATAGAAAAACCTACGTATATTCCAAACACAATAATAAAGCACGTTACAATCCAAATGGCTAGCTTATTTCCAATTGAAAATTCAATGATTGATTTCATATATCGTCTCCATTTACATATTTTTTCATTACATCTACACTCCCTAAAAACCACCTATTACGGTATAGTAACCAGAACTCTTACCTGACATAACATGTAATGTAATTTTCACAATACAGAGTTGCAGAGATATGATCCTATTAAGAATAGAAATAACCTTTCCTATTTTTTAATGAATTAAGCACGTATCCTATAGTTGATTTAATAGTATTAAAAAATACTTTTTCTTCTTTTGAATACTCACTTAATATATTAGTATTCATATCGTTATATCTACTAAGTGCTATTAATTAATTCTTCACTTTTTATTTTTATCGAATATAAACATATTCTTGATAATAATATTCCTTTAATATCATCCCCCTCATAGTATCCAGATTTTTTTACTCCTACTCCCCTCATATAAGCTCTTTTCCAGTTCATTATAAAAAATATAATTTAAGAAAACCCCAGTGTATCACGCATATTTCTTATTGCGACCTTTCTAACTTACAAATAATTTTTAAAATTCCATATTTTACCTTAATTATAAAGAGAAAGTTCTTAAAAAATTATTGTTTTCATAACTGAACAAATTTTTTTATATTAGCACAAAATAAAAAAGGTAAACTCGATACAAGACCGAATTTACCTTTTAAATCAACATTTCTAATACATTTTTTATTTCTCTCTTACAGTTTTTAATTCCTCTAATAACTCTTCTACATAGTGCTGTACACTTTGTGCTGCTATACTACCATCGCCAGTTGCTGTAACAATTTGGCGAAGCATTTTTTCACGAATATCGCCAGCTGCGAAAATACCAGGTACTTTCGTCTCCATGCGCTCATTTGTTTCAATATAACCATTTTCATTTGTAATCCCTAATTCAGCAAATGGTTTTGATAATGGTAACATACCGATATAAACGAATGCGCCGTCCGCTTTAAATTCTGTTTCTTCACCAGTGTTTACATCTACAATTGTAACACTACCTACTTTACCGTTTTCCTCGTTAATTTGTTTTACAGTGTGGTTCCAAATGAAGTCTACTTTTTCATTTTGGAAAGCGCGGTCTTGCAAGATTTTCTGTGCACGAAGAGCATCGCGACGATGAATGATTGTTACTTTTGAAGCGAAACGTGTTAAATAGACACCCTCTTCAACCGCTGAGTCTCCACCACCGATTACAACAAGTTCTTTCTCTTTAAAGAATGCACCGTCACATACTGCGCAATACGATACACCGCGGCCTCCAAGTTCTTTTTCACCTGGAACACCAAGTTTTTTATACTCTGCCCCACTTGCAATGATAATGGCACGTGCTTTGTACTCTTTTTTACCTGCTATAATTGTTTTATATTCTTTTCCATTGATGACTTCTTTTACATCACCATATGCATATTCAGCACCAAATTTCTTTGCGTGCTCGAACATTTTATTGGATAAATCCGGTCCTAAAATGGATTCATAACCTGGATAGTTCTCTACTTCTTCTGTATTTGCCATTTGTCCACCTGGAATACCGCGTTCTAACATAAGTGTACTTAAATTCGCACGAGATGTATAAACTGCAGCTGTCATCCCAGCTGGTCCTGCACCAATAATAATGACATCATAAATTTTTTCTTCTGACACACTATTCACTCCTATTCATACCTACAACTTACCCTCATTATACTGTTAGCATTTGCTTTTTCCTAGCGATATGCCTATGCATGTGTACGCCTTACTGCTTGCACATATTTTCTTAGCGTAGCTACAGATACATTATATATATTTCCTAGTTCGGCCTGTGTCATTTTATTTTTTTTCTCACTGCGGACAATATATTCAATTGCCGCTGACCATCCAAATATATTAGTAAAAGCCGTATCGGAAGTATATAAACGTATGAAAGTACAGAACCAAAAATGTAAGCACTCTTCAATTAATTCATCTTCTTTATTTGTGTAGTTATATAAGATATCCGCAATTCGAATACATTGTTCAAATGGCTTTAGTTCAGACGGAATACTCTTATGACTACCAAGTAAGAAGAAGCATTTTGCAATTTCCGACACAACGGGAACACCGTTCTTCGCCTGTACAATATCAAAGAAAAAACCAATTTTTTCGGGCGTTGTCAGTTCATTCATTAAATATAGTGCTAACATTTGCTCTTCTAACGTTGTACTTTCTTGAAATGTTTTACGCAATTCTTCAAATAAAACTTTTTGCCCTTCATCAGCTAAATTCAAGGCATTCCAAGGTTCTTTTCCTTTTTTATCAGGGTGTAACTCTACCACTGACTGCCACATTTTCTCCGCTGTACGATAATCTTTTACCATATAAGAAGCGTATGCGAACCAATAATAAAAGCTAACATCCCCTTCATATCCTTGACGTTTCAATAGCTTTAACCATTTATAAGCATGCTCAAAATGACCGATAGTTGCAAACGTTGTTCCTAATTTTAATCGATGTTCAAATGAAATTGGATATACAGATTTCATTTGCTCTGCTAGCGCTTCTACTTGCTTATGTTCTCCAATTGAGTATAGAAAAATAAGTGTGTTACAAAGAGCATGCATGTTGCCGGGATTTTTCTCTAAAATCATTTCTATTAACTTCAGCGCCTGATCTACATTCCCCGACTGAAAATGAGCAATTGCTAAATTATTATAACCGGACCAAAATTCCGGATAATCCTTCGTAACAATTTCTAAAGTAGCAATCGCTTCTTCTAATTGACCATTACGAATGTAACGATTTGCTTCTTCCTGCATCACAATCAGTTCGTCTTCATCTTCCATCTCTTCAGCATCTAATGATTCCTCTTCCATAATTTCAAGTAATTCTAACGTATCTTCTACAAATTCCTTTTCGGTTGCAATTTCTAAATATTGCTCCGCATATTTTTTTGCCTGTTGAAATAAGCCAAGATAGGCATAATTATTCGCGATAAAATAATAGCACTGTTCAATCTCAGAATGAGAACGAATCAATTTTAGAAGAATTTGATTCGACTCTTGATATTCACCAGCCTCAGATAGCACAGTTGCTAATTGGCATAAAATAAACGGCTCTTTCTTATTTTGTGCCGCTCTACGAAAATATTTAATCGCATCTTCTAATTTATGCCCTTGATACGCTTTCATCCCTTTTTTATAAAAGAAATCCGCTAATTGATGAAAAGAGATAACTTGTCCATTCTCCTTATATATTCTTTGATTTTTCCCCATAAATCCTCCAGTTTTTTGTTTTCTACGTTCACACATTATTCTATCTTTAAGTATAAACGATTCTTAAAAAAACAAAACAGTATATTATAATCAATTATTTCCTTTTTATTCATCAAAAGAGAAAGAAAATGTTACATTTTTAACTTTGATCTTCTTTCGTATAAATAATACGCATCGGATTCCCACCTACAAACGCACCTTTTGGAACATCGCGGTGAACGAGCGTACCCGCGGAAACAATAGCACCATCCCCAATTGTAACGCCTGGTAATATTGTTGAATTTGCCCCAATCATTACTTCATCTCCAATGATTACTTCACCAAGTCGATATTCAGTAATTAAATATTCATGAGCTAAAATTGTCGTATTATAACCAATGATTGAATTTGCTCCAACTGTAATCTTTTCTGGAAACATAATATCCGGCATTGCCATAAGCGCAAATGCGGTTTGTTTTCCTACTTCCATTCGCAAAAACGTGCGATATAGCCAATTTTTTACCGTTAAAAATGGTGTATAACGCGCAATTTGAATCACAATAAAGTTTTTCATGACCTTCCAAAATGATACGGTTTTATATACATTCCATAATGAATTTGCTCCTGAAACAGGGTAGCGCGTTGTCCGTCGCACTTTCACACACTCCCTCTCTCCATTATTCAGACAAAATTGATAATAAATCACTCATTTTATTTAGTACGTAGTCTGGTTTATAGGATTCTAAATATGCTCTTCCTTTAATGGTCCACCCTACCGCTGCCGTTTTTGTACCAGCATTCTGTCCACCTACAATATCATGATGATTATCGCCAACCATTAACGTTTCTTCTGGTTTTGCATCTAATAATTGAAGAGCTTTTTGAATTGGCTCAGGATGCGGTTTCACATGTTCTACATCGTCAATTGTGACCACCACATCAAAAAATTTATTTAGCTTGGACAAATTCAATCCCATTTCCACTGTTTGTCTTGCTTTTGTTGTGACAATCCCAATTTTATAACCCTTTTCTTTTAATGCTTGAACTGTCTCATAAACAGTTTCATATTCTTCTACTAGTTCATCATGGTGATCGTGATTAAATTGGCGATAGCGTGTAATCATTTCCTCTACTTTCCTTTCATCAATAGAATGAAATGTTTCCTGTAAAGATGGTCCAATAAATGGTAAGACATCTTCACGTTTATACTGATTTGGGTAATATGTATTCAAAGTGTGTAAAAAAGAAGAAATAATGAGTTCATTTGTATTAATTAACGTTCCATCTAAATCAAATAACACTGTATTTATCTTCATCTTTCTCATTTTCCTTTCTATTTCAGCTGGCTCAATACGAAAGAAGCAGCATCTTCTATAAGATGCTACTTTCCTCTACTTTTCTAAATATCTTTTATCAGCTTGTCCCGCTTTACGTCTTACAATAATAAAAATAATGGAAATAATAATAAGCCCGATAGACATCACTTGCGCGATGCGAAGCGGTCCTAACATTAAACTATCTGTACGCAATTCTTCTACAAAGAAACGGCCAATTGAATACCAAATTAAATACGTAAAAAATAATTCACCGCGGCGCAAGTTCGCTTTTCGCAATAACAATAATAAAATGACTCCAGCAAAATTCCATAATGATTCATATAAGAACGTTGGATGATAATAGACACCATCAATATACATTTGATTCACAATAAAGTCCGGTAAGTGCAAACCTTCTAAAAACTGTCTTGTCACTTCACCACCATGAGCTTCTTGGTTCATAAAATTGCCCCAACGACCAATTGCTTGTCCAAGAAGAATACTTGGTGCTGCGATATCCGCTAGCTTCCAAAATGAAATTCCTTTTACTTTTGCATAGATGATTCCCGTCATAACAGCCCCAATTAGACCACCATGAATCGCCAATCCACCTTGCCGAATATTAATCATTTGAATTGGATTTTGTATATATATATAGTATTCCCATTCAAACGCAACATAGTATACTCTTGCACAAATAATCGCAATTGGCACCGCAAATAAAACAAGATCGACAAATGTATCCTTCGGAATACCTAATCGTTCTCCTTCGCGAGTAGCCAGCCAAAGCCCAAGTAAAACGCCAGTCCCAATAATAATCCCATACCAATAGACTGGGAATGGTCCGAGCTGGATCGCTATGCGGTCTAACTGCGGTACAGACCCTAAAATCATATGTATGACCTCCCTTTGTGCTTACTCTTGGTTTCCTAATTCAATCGCACTCATTAACCGTTCTGAAAATTGCTGAGCTGCATTCACTCCCATACGTTTTAATCTGAAGTTCATCGCCGCTACCTCGATAATGACCGCTAAGTTTCGGCCCGGACGAACCGGAAGCGTAATCTTCGTAAGTTCTGTATCAATAATCTTCATTTTCTCTTCATCAAGACCTAGGCGATCATAGTTTTTATTTTGGTCCCAAATCTCAAGATTAATAACAAGCGTAATACGCTTATAATTTCGGACAGCACCTGCACCAAATAACGTCATAACGTTAATGATACCTAAACCACGAATTTCTAATAAATGTTCTATTAAATCTGGAGAGCTTCCTACTAATGTATCTTCATCTTCTTGACGAATTTCTACACTATCGTCAGCTACTAGACGATGGCCACGCTTGACAAGTTCAAGAGCCGTTTCACTTTTCCCAACGCCACTTTGACCTGTAATTAAAACGCCAACACCGTAAACGTCTACTAATACACCATGAACAGCTGTTGTTGGTGCCAACTTTCCTTCTAAGTAGTTCGTTAAACGACTTGATAATCTCGTTGTCGTTTGGGAAGAACGTAACAATGGCACACCTGATTCACGTGATGCTTGTAATAATTCCTTAGGTACATCTTGATTACGCGTCACGATAATACAAGGTGTTTCTTCTGTACAAAGTGCCTTCATTCTTTCTTGTTTTTGATCATTTGTTAACGTATCAAAGAAAGTAAGCTCTGTTTTTCCAAGAAGCTGAATACGATCTGCTGGATAATAAGTAAAAAAACCTGCCATTTCAATTCCAGGTCGTGATAAATCACTTGTATCAATCGGACGATGAATCCCTTCTTCGCCACTTACGAGTTCCAATTGAAATTGTTCAATTAAATCCTTTGTCCTTACTTTCGGCATATATAAACCTCCACTCCGCTGCGGGCTCGTTCTCATTTGATGTACAATTCCATTCTAACGGATATTGTACCATTTTTTTCTGAAAACAAGAAATAAGGTTTCTAACAAATAGAAAAAAACATTTCATAGCACGGATGAAATGTTTTTCTATTTGTCACGTTTCTATTTCTTTTCAGATAACGGCTCCACAATCACTTTATCAATCAGCATGTTCAGAATAGAAATACAAATGGCTGCAAGAATGGCCACGCCAAATCCAGATATATTAAAAGCATCGCCTAATAATGAATCTGTTATTTCTAAAGTAATCGCATTGATGATAATAAGGAAAAAGCCAAATG
This sequence comes from Bacillus cereus group sp. BfR-BA-01492, assembly GCF_022662815.1. Classification (NCBI taxonomy): domain Bacteria; kingdom Bacillati; phylum Bacillota; class Bacilli; order Caryophanales; family Bacillaceae; genus Bacillus; species Bacillus cereus group sp. BfR-BA-01492. The sequence goes on along the minus strand of NZ_JAKUEH010000009.1, from coordinate 18,127 downwards.
TGAGTACCGTAATTGGTAATGTAATTAAAATTAAAAATGGTTTTACAACTACATTTAAAATCGCCAAAATAATACTTGCAATAATGGCTGTTTGAATGTTTTCTATGTAAAATGCGTCTGGTGCGATTCCTTTTAAAAGACCGGATACAACAATTAATACTACGCTATTTACAAGAAGTGATAGAATCCATCTCATTTTCTTACACATCCTTTTACTATATATATATTTAATCATACGCTAATAGACTATAAACGCCAAGTACGAATCCAAACGAGAAAACTTCTATAACAACTTATTCTATCCTTCTCTCTTGTATACCCACTTCTCTTCTCACCAATGATTACGAGTAAAATATGGGCCATGCCATCTTGCTTCATGGGTTTTCACATACGTCCACGTAAAATCATCATCTACAACATATATATCTCCTTTGAACAAATCATCTGTTTCTCGTAACAGATCATGAGCATGTAGTGCATTTGCATCTTTTATTATGAGCACCTCATTGCAATGTTGATAAAAAATATAACAACTATTTTTCCTTTCACCATGAAATGCTTGCTCTGCCTGTTCACCTTCTAAATACCGCTTCTTCTCATAACTAAACATATACCATAAGTAGCCACATGCATCACGATTACTATATAGACCCATCTCTTCTTTTTCTTCTTCGCTTAAATGACTTGCAAAGTGACTTGCCCATCGCTTTCTAAAGTACGGGCCCCACTTCGAAATTTCTCTTACCTTTATTTTTTTATGTTTCAATCTATCTACAAATTCCATCCTATACTCCTCAAAAATAAAGCAAAGAGCTAGCCAATCGGCTTAGCTCCCTACCTCCACTTCTTTTATTTTCTCTTTCATGCGGGCTGTATCACGCTCTAAAATCCCTTTTAAATATTTACCTGTGTACGAACGCTCTTCTTTTACGACTTGTTCTGGCGTTCCTGAAACGACGATTTGTCCACCTTTATCTCCACCCTCTGGACCAAGATCAACAATGTAATCTGCTGTCTTAATCACATCTAGGTTATGTTCAATCACAAGTACTGTTTCACCACTTTCAACAAGACGTTGCAGCACTTCAAGAAGGCGCGCAATATCATGTGCATGTAAGCCCGTTGTCGGTTCATCTAAAATATATAGTGTACGTCCTGTAGAACGACGATGCAATTCAGATGCTAGTTTTACACGCTGCGCTTCACCACCTGATAATGTCGTAGCTGGCTGTCCGAGCTTCATATATCCAAGTCCAACATCTACAAGCGTCTGTAATTTCCGTTTAATTTTCGGGATATTCGCAAAGAATTCCACTCCGTCTTCAATCGTCATCTCTAATACTTCAGAAATATTTTTATCTTTATATTTTACCTCTAACGTTTCGCGGTTATAGCGTTTGCCATGGCACACTTCACACGGAACATATACATCTGGTAAGAAGTGCATTTCAATTTTGATAATCCCATCACCGCGGCAAGCTTCACAGCGCCCGCCTTTTACGTTAAAGCTAAAGCGTCCTTTTTGATAGCCGCGTACTTTCGCCTCATTCGTTTGTGCAAACACATCACGAATATCATCAAAAACACCTGTATATGTTGCTGGATTAGAACGAGGTGTCCGTCCGATTGGCGATTGATCAATATCAATTACCTTATCTAAATGTTCAAGACCTTTAATTTCTTTGTGAGCCCCTGGCTTACTTTTTGCTTTATATAGTTTCTGCGCTAAAGACTTATACAATACTTCATTAACCATCGTACTTTTACCAGAACCAGATACACCAGTTACTGCTACAAAAGTGCCGAGCGGGAATGACATTCTTGCATTCTTTAAATTATTTTCTTTCGCACCAATAATCTCAATTTTACGCCCGTCCCCTTTTCTTCTTTCAAGCGGAACAGGAATGAACTTTTTCCCACTTAAATATTGACCAGTTAATGAATTCTCGTCATTCATTACTTCTTCTGGCGAACCAGCTGATACAACTTGTCCCCCATGAATACCCGCGCCAGGACCAATATCAATCAAATAATCTGCCGCCATCATTGTATCTTCATCATGTTCAACAACAATGAGCGTATTTCCTAAATCACGCATGTCTTGCAATGTATGAATAAGGCGATCATTATCGCGCTGATGTAACCCAATGGACGGTTCATCTAAAATATAAAGAACGCCAGTAAGACGAGAGCCGATTTGTGTAGCGAGGCGAATGCGCTGCGCTTCACCGCCTGACAGCGTCCCTGCCGCACGACTTAACGTTAAATAATCGAGCCCGACATTATTTAAGAAAGTAAGCCGCTCTTTAATTTCACGTAAAATTTGGTAAGCAATTTTCGCTTGTTTTTCTGTCAGTTCAATCTTTGAAAAGAAATCATATACTTCTTGCACAGCGTACTTTGTCACATCAGCAATTGTTTTTCCGCCTACGAATACAGCTAAACTTTCCGGTTTTAAACGGCCGCCTTTACATTTTGGACACGCTTGCTCCGCCATATATTTTTCCATTTGTTCACGAATGTAATCAGAACTCGTTTCCCGAAAGCGACGTTCAATATTCGGAATGACTCCTTCAAATACAATTTCGCTTTCTTTCACTTGCCCAAAGTCATTGACATAACGGAAATAAACTTTCTCTTCGCCACTTCCATACAGCACCTTATCAAACAACTCTTTTGGAATGTCTTTTACTGGTATATCCATATCGATACCGTAATGTTTGCATACAGATTGTAATAATTGCGGGTAATATTGTGAACTTGTCGGTTCCCACGGAGCAATGGCATGCTCATTTAAAGATAAATCCCAGTTTGGAATCACAAGTTCTAAATCTACTTCTAATTTTGAACCAAGTCCATCGCAAGTTGGACATGCACCAAATGGACTATTAAATGAGAACATGCGCGGCTCTAACTCGCCAATTGAGAAACCGCAATGCGGACATGCATGATGTTCACTAAATAACAGTTCTTCCTCGCCAATTACATCGATTAACACACGTCCCCCGCCTAGTTTCAGCGCACTTTCAAGCGAATCAGCAAGACGACTTGTAATTCCATCTTTTACAACGATACGATCGATGACAACTTCAATGGAATGTTTCTTATTTTTATCTAATGTAATTTCATCAGATACATCAAGCATTTCCCCATCCACACGAACACGTACATACCCTTGTTTCTTAATATCTTCTAGTACTTTCACATGAGCGCCTTTACGCCCTGATACAATCGGCGCTAATACTTGTAATTTTGTACGCTCTGGATATTCAAGAACACGGTCGACCATTTGCTCTACTGTTTGGGAAGTAATTTCAATCCCATGCTTAGGGCAGATTGGTGTCCCAATACGAGCAAATAATAAACGTAAGTAATCATAAATTTCCGTTACTGTTCCAACTGTTGAACGCGGGTTACGGCTCGTCGTTTTCTGGTCGATTGAAATCGCTGGAGATAAGCCTTCAATCGTATCGACATCAGGCTTATCCATTTGTCCTAAAAATTGACGCGCATACGCAGATAAAGATTCCACATATCTGCGTTGCCCTTCTGCATAAATCGTATCGAATGCTAACGATGATTTCCCTGAACCAGATAGCCCTGTCACAACAACAAGTTGATTTCTCGGAATGGTTACATCAATATTTTTTAAGTTATGCGCTCTCGCACCTTTTACAACGATATGGTCTTTGCTCACTCTCTTCACCCTTCCGCTTTTAGTTCTAGTATTACATCTCTTAACTCAGCCGCACGCTCGAAATCTAAAGCTTTTGCTGCTTCCTTCATTTCCTCTTCCATCTTCGCAATTGTTTTTTCTCGTTCTTTCTTTGTCAGTTTCTTCGTTGGTGTCGCTTCATATACTTCTGTTTCTTCCGCCGCTACTGTCGCACGAATCACATCGCGCACTTCTTTTTGAATTGTTTTTGGTGTAATGCCATGTTCTTCATTGTAAGCTTCTTGTTTTTCACGGCGACGTTTCGTTTCATCAATGGCGATCTGCATCGATTTTGTTATACGATCTGCATACATAATGACGTGACCGTTCTCATTACGCGCAGCACGGCCAATCGTTTGAATAAGCGATCGCTCTGAGCGCAAGAAACCTTCTTTATCCGCATCTAAAATTGCAACAAGCGATACTTCTGGAATATCAAGACCTTCTCGCAATAAGTTAATTCCAACAAGTACGTCGAACTTACCAAGACGAAGATCACGAATGATTTCAATTCGCTCAAGCGTTTTAATTTCAGAATGCAGATAGTTTACCTTAATCCCGATATCTTTTAAGTAATCTGTTAAATCCTCTGACATTTTCTTCGTTAATGTCGTAATTAACACGCGCTCGTTTTTCGCAATTCGATCTTGTATTTCTCCTAATAAATCATCAATCTGTCCTTCAATTGGTCTTACTTCAATTTTCGGATCTAAGAGCCCAGTTGGACGAATAATTTGCTCTACAACTTCTGGTGCATGCTCTAACTCATATGGACCTGGCGTTGCCGAAACATATATAATTTGATTCGCTTTCTCTTCAAACTCTTCAAACTTAAGCGGTCTATTATCTAAAGCTGAAGGCAAGCGGAACCCATGGTCAACAAGCACTTGCTTACGCGCCTGGTCGCCGTTATACATCGCTCTTACTTGCGGAACCGTTACATGAGATTCATCCATTACGATTAAAAAGTCCTTCGGAAAATAATCTAATAATGTATATGGCGTTGAACCAGCAGGACGGAGCGTTAAATGACGGGAGTAGTTTTCAATCCCTGAGCAAAAACCCATCTCACGCATCATTTCTAAATCGTAACGCGTCCGTTGCTCGATGCGCTGCGCTTCTAACAGTTTCCCTTGCTCATTTAATTCTTTTAAACGTTCTTCTAATTCTTTTTCAATATTTTCAATCGCGACTTTCATCTTCTCTTCACGTGTAACGAAGTGAGATGCTGGGAAGATTGCTACATGCTCACGTTCTGCCAATACTTCACCTGTTAATGCATTCACTTCACGAATGCGATCAATCTCATCTCCAAAAAACTCAATTCGGATGCAATGTTCATCAAGAGATGCTGGAAAAATCTCTACGACATCACCGCGAACGCGAAATGTTCCGCGCTGAAAATCAATATCATTGCGTCCATACTGCACATCAACGAGCTCGCGCAGCAATTGATTGCGATCTTTCTCCATGCCAACGCGCAGTGAAACGACAAGCTCACGATACTCTTCTGGAGAACCTAAGCCATAAATGCAAGATACACTTGCTACAATAATGACATCATCACGCTCAAATAAAGCTGACGTTGCCGAGTGGCGCAGCTTATCAATTTCGTCATTAATTTGTGCATCTTTTTCAATAAACGTATCGGTTTGTGGCACATATGCTTCCGGTTGATAATAATCGTAATAACTAACGAAATACTCAACTGCATTGTTTGGAAAGAAATCTTTTAGCTCGCTATACAGTTGTCCTGCTAATGTTTTATTATGAGCCATAACAAGTGTCGGCTTTTTCACTTCTTTAATTACATTCGAGATTGTAAATGTTTTACCCGTTCCTGTCGCTCCAAGCAACACTTGATGTTTCTTACCGCTTTGAATTCCCTCGACAAGCTGCTCGATTGCTTTCGGCTGATCACCCTGCGGGGAGTATTCTGAAACAATTTCAAATTCACGTTCCACCAAATCCGACCTCCTCTAAAAAATTTGTATTCCCATTTTACCACGAATACCCATAAAAAGACCAAGAAAACGAACAAATATTCGGTAAAATTTTCGACAATATATAATGAAAAAAGAAAAAAGCTGCTTTCATCATTAAGAAAGCAACTTTCTTTTCCCCTTCTCTTTCTTCGGAAAAATCACATATGAAAAAGTAATGACCGTATCAATTAAAAAAACAATTCCCCACACTCGGCTGAAACGACTTGCCGATTTATCTAAAACAATCCCGTCGTCCAACCAATTCTTCCATTCTTCCAATGGAGCAAGCCCATACATAAAGAAAAAGATAATATGAACAGTCATAAATAAAATAAGATGTAACACCCACTGTCCTAGTTCTTGTTTCGTATAAGCCCATCCAGTCAATTCTGATACTTTTTCAATAGGAGGCACCGGCTCATTTCGCCATTTTGCAATAAGCTTTTGTACCCACATATCTAATTTTCGCAAATCCTTTTTTCCATATAAAAGTGCATAGATTAGTATAATCATGGTGATGAGTTGAAAGTTTGAAAACTTACCTGTTTGATAATAGTCAAGAACGCCTAGCGCGAGTATAAATATTTCATTTAAAAGTAATACAATACCTGCAATAAAACTTGCTTTCCGAAGCCGAAACCCATACCGCAAAATAAAAAATCCAATCGCCGATATCCAAAATACAATTTCCGCACCAATTAAAAAATACCACCTATATTCTGTCAGTATACTCATCTTCCTCGCTCCCTTTCATCGTATATCCGAAAAGCTTCATCCATATATACGAAAAACTCTTCCTCCATTGGATACATGTTCATATTTTGTGAGCCCTCTTTTGATTTCCGCACTTCCCATGATTTATCTAAAAAGGCTTCATCTCCATCCGCCATCGCCAAACATTTCATCATGAATTGCTTCGTAGCTTCCTGCACATCAGCATGGGATGGCTCTTTCCCTTCTATCATAAATCCACGTAACTGTTTAAATCATTCTATCCATTCCTGAACATTTTCATTGTCATCACTCATATTTGGTAATTTCTCAAGAAATTTCTTTTCTTCCTCTGAAAATACCTGTTGTTGAAATTGTCCACGTATATGCGGGGACTGCTTTGAAAGTTGTATCAGTTCAAACATGACCTTCCAATTTAATTCCCCTTCTAACTCCGTAGAATATATAACAGCTTGTAGTATTTTCTCCATTCGTTCAAATTTCTTTTGTTCCCCTTGAACAAATTTCAGTTGCCTTTCTAACGACTCCTTTAAGCTATATTGATCTGTTACTAACATATTCATAATCTCTTTTAATGAAAAACCCATTTCTTTTAAAAATAAAATTTGCTGCAATCGAATGACATCCGCTTCACTATATAACCGATGACCTCCATCCGTTTTGCCACTTGGCTTTAATAAACCGATTTGATCGTAATAACGAAGCGTTCTCACCGTAACTCCGGTCTCCTTAGTCAGTTCCTGAATCGAAATCATCCTCATTTCCCTTTCCATTCTATTGTAAAAGATGACGTAACGTAACTTTCAAGGTATTTTGTAAAAAAATAACATAGATTGAAGGTCGTGGTAAATAGAGTGGGCGAGGGCGAGAAAGGGCGGTACATGAAATTCAATGTTCCGGCAGCATTCTTATCGGTACATGAAATTATATCGGCGGTTGAGCCACTTTTATCGGCGCAAAATGAAAAATATCGGCGTTTGAACCACTTTTATCGGCATTTCGACAGAAAATATCGGCGCGTCGACAAATCACGACAAGAAAATAACAACTCTCACCTATCAAAAAGTATTCATTCAATTACATAAAAAGGAGGCATATAACTTATGCCTCCTTTCTCTATATCACATAAACTAAAATGTACCCAAGAATAGAAAGACAAACGGAGCCAATCATCCCTGCTACAAATGCTTTGCTTCCTAATTTACGGAACGCTTTACATTCTACATTTAATCCGAGCCCTGCCATCGCCATCGCAATTAGCATATAGGCAATGACGACAATGGAACTCGCAACAAGCTCTGAAACCACTCCAAGTGAATGCACCGCGCTCATCGCTAAAAATCCAAAAATGAACCATGGAATTGGAAGATCACGCCACGACCTTTTTTGCTTGCTGCCCTCGCTCTTTCCGAACCATAGACCAATTAAAATGGCTACTGGTACAAGCATAGCAACGCGTGTTAGTTTTACAATCACTGCAATATCAACAGCTGTACTTCCTCCTGGCGCGGCCGCAGCAATGACGTGTGCAATTTCATGTAGCGTTGCGCCAGAAAAGACACCATAACCGTATGGTGATAAAGGAAGCACTGGATATAATAAAGTATAAATGAGTGTAAATATTGTACCTAAAATTGCGATGATTGCCACGCCAACTGCAGTTTCATCGTCCTTCGCTTTTACTTGCGGCGCAATAGCCACGACTGCTGCCGCGCCACAAATTGCCGTACCGCACGCCGTTAAAATTCCTATTTTCTTATCTACTTGGAATATCCTCGTTAACCCATATACAACAAAGATCGTAAAGGTAATAATAATTACAGCTATCACTAACACCTTTGGCCCCGCCTTCACAATATCAATTAAATTTAAGCGCATCCCGAGCAAAATAATGCCAAAGCGAAGCAACTTCTTACTCGCAAAATTCGTACCCGCAATCGCTTCGGAAGGCAGACCAATTTTCGCTCTCCAAATCATCCCAATTAAAATAGCAATCACTAATTGCCCCATTATATTGAAAAGGGGAAAATTGGCTAAATATTTTGCAGCAATCGCAATGAATAACGTAATCCCAATTCCTTTCGAAAAACCAAAACGCTTTCTCTTTTGTATAACAACTGTTTCTTCCACTTCGTACCACTCCAATAGTCATATTGGAACATGCATGTTCTATCTATTTACATTATAGAAGAACTTTAATAATAAGTTTAATACCAATATATAATCCCAATCATAAAAAAAACTTATGATAAAATGAAAAGAAGAAGCGCAGGTAGCTTACTTTAAAAAAAGTTTCATAATAAAAAATATAAAGGGAGTCATATAATGAATGTCGACATTTTAAAAATATTCGTTACGGTCGTAGAACAACAGCATTTTTCTCGTGCTGCGGATTTGCTCAACCTTTCTCAACCAGGGGTTAGCATGCATATTCGCAATTTAGAAAATGAATTTGGCACGACACTGATTCAACGTTCTCCAAAGCATGTCCAAGTCACAGAAGCTGGCAATATTTTATATACCTATGCAAAGCAAATACTCTCTCTTTATGACGAAGCAAAGCAGGAAATTAACGAGCTACATAACGTTGTAACAGGAACTCTCCGCATTGGTGCTAGTTTTACAATCGGCGAATACTTACTTCCTAAAATATTAGCGCCCTATGCTAAAGAAAATCCTTATGTCGAAGTGCATACGTTCATTTCCAATACAGAAGAAGTACTTCAAAGCCTTCGCTCGAATCAAATTGATATTGGTTTAGTAGAAGGACAAGTTGTATATGCCGACATAGACGTAGAACCCTTTATGCAAGATGAAATGAAGCTCATCGTTCCACCAAATCATCCATTGCTTTATATAAATGAAATAAATGAGCATACATTACAAGATCAAGTTTGGATTTTACGAGAAAGTGGATCTGGAACACGCGCTTATAGTGATCGCTTTATTCATCAGCATCATTTAAAGATGAAACGGTTCTTTACATTTAGTAGTATTCAAAGTGTGAAAGAAGCCGTTAGCGCAGGGCTTGGTATTGCCATCCTTTCTAACTGGACCATTCGAAAAGAGTTACAAGCAAAAGAGTTGTTCCATATTGCACTTCCCAATGAGAAGCTTATTCGCCCCTTCTCGATTGTTCGCGGTAAATATTTTACTCCTTCCAAAGCTATTCAAGTCTTTCTAGATCATGTACAGTCTTTTACAAACAAACAAGATTGACCTTTACACTAATGTAAAGGTTTATACTGTATATGAAAGGAGGGGCGTGCATTGCGAATTGGAGAATTAGCCAAACAAACTGGCGTAAGTGAACGATCATTGCGATATTATGAAGAAAAAGGATTGCTGCCTTCCAAGCGCCTCGCCAATGGATATCGTGATTTTGATGAGAATGCTATCGAGAAGGTAGAGCTGATCCAAATGTATGTAAGGATTGGTTTAAATTTAGAAGAAACGGCACGAATGCTACGCTGCCGAGAAATTTGAACCAAATCTTTATGAAAATCCATGCAGTAGTATTTTGACACTGTATGAAGATAAACTGACTGAAGTAACAAGGCAAACTCCCTTACTCTCTACCATTCAAACAAATCTACAAAGGCACGTTTCACTCCTAAAACAAGCAAAAGAAAAGGAGTGATTCTATGTTCGTTATACACGGAAGTTCCCGACCAAATGGAAATACAGAAACTCTTACACATGTGATGATTGATAGTATTCAGGCAAAACAAATTTATTTGCGTAATTACAATATTCAACCCGTTACAGATCAACGTCATGATACGAAAGGATTTCAACCAGTCAATGATGACTATCAAAATCTCATTGAACAAATGCTAGCGCATCATACCATTATCTTCGCTACACCGCTATACTGGTATGGCATGAGCGGACATATGAAAAACTTTATTGATCGTTGGTCTCAAAGTTTACAAGATGCATCTCTTCCTTTCAAAGAAAAAATGAAATCGAAACAAATGTATGTTGTCATTGTTGGAGGGGATCATCCAACATTAAAAGCATTACCGCTTATCGCTCAATTCCAATACATTTTTGATTTCGTCGGTCCATCATTTGCGGGCTATATAATCGGAGAGGCTAATGCACCAGGAGACATTTCTAATGATAAAGATGCAATAGCAAAAGCACAATTGTATAATCAACTACTGAAACAAAACTAACAAATAAGGAAGCTCTTCATCAGCTTCCCTATATTTCAGCAAGACATTTCATATTTCCCAAGAAATAGATAGAATTCAACATAATAGGCCAGTTCCTTGTCATTGCTTTGCTTATTTATTGAAAAAGACCTTCTATTCCGAAGGTCTTTCACTTTATACAGCTTCTGTATCCCACTGATGATCTTGTTCTACAAACACAATCCCTAATTCATGATGTCCATCTGCATACAATGCCGTTTGCGCAAGACGAAGCTCACCTTTTGTATCAAGTACTTCTAGTTTACAAAACGCTCCTGTTGTCTTCGTTTGTAAAGCATCGTAAAATTCCTCTGTTGTTTTTGGAATCACACCATTTACTTTTGTAATCATCTCTCCTGGCTTTAATTGTAGTTCTGCCCCAACAGTGTTTGGAATCGTATCTAATACTACTAGTCCAGCTTCACGTGTTGCAAAATAGGCTGGGCGTGTCTCATCGGCAATTCGCTCCTGCATCGCAATTGTAAAGCGTCCAAGCATCGCGGCTCCCATCGCTACAATGGCTAATACATGCCACCAATAACTTGCAATACCTAAAACCAGCACAATTATAGCCAATCCAAATACACGTCTTCCTGTAAATAGCAGCGCTTCTCTCGGCTCATAACTTTTAATTTTCCTCATAAAACCGATTAAAAATGGAACAAGAAATAAAGAGTATGTTTGTGAACCTACTGAAACAATAGGCCACCATGAAAATAGTTGTGTTACAGCATCACCTGGAACAAGAATAAAGAGTGGAACGAGCCAGATACGCTTCGATTCATGCAGTCCAATCTTTAAGCCGCGCTTACTTCTTTTTAACATCGGTGTAGAATATCGGACTGCATTCTTCGAAATTAATCGTCCCTCAATAACGAGCATGATCCCGAGTAAAATCGCAAGTGATACAATCGTCTCTTCTTCTCCTGCACCTATTTTTAGCAGAGAGATTGGTATATTTGTAGATAATAAAACGACGACAATCGCTATCCCAAATGTGTAAGCTGCCGATAAATATCGATACCAAGCCGTTAAAGCAAATATGAGTGTCCAAATGAAAATCATCCATATACTTGCCTCTGATACAACAAGTCCAAGCCCAATCGTTACAATCGATGCGAACAGCCCATATCCAATTCCAGCCAATAAAGATGTTCGCAGTTCAAACCAAAGATCATATACTTTAAAAGAAAAATCTTTTCGTTCTCTTACTATACGTAAATAGCCAACAAAAATACTACTTATTACAAATATATAGACAGCAGGATGCAAAAAAAAGCGTCCAACTGCTCGTATAATTTCAAAAGCCCACGCCTCCACGAATTCATTCACCACCATTTATATCATTCTTTCTTTTTATATTATCACAACTAAACAAGCGTTTGTTTAACACGCATAAAAAAACACAGGCATCGCATTTTGCCTGTGTTTTTTCTTATTTCGCCATTAATTTTAATGCTGCTTGCAGCTGCAAGTCATTTTCACCAGAGCGAATCTTTTCAATAATTTTATTTTGAATAGCTTCTGCTGTTTTTTTATCAAGCTCTCCCGTTGCTTCCATCTGATTTGCATTTTGGAACGCTTTAACAGCTGATTCTGTTTCTTTGCTGAAATATCCATCTTCACGACCTGGCACATATCCGAGACTTTTCAACATTTGTTGAGCATGTTTCACTTGTACATCATTTGAATTATAAGAAAGTGTCTTTTCAATTTGAATTGGTGTTGCATGATAATAATCTGGTTGCTTTACCTCTACGGTTGGGGCAATCCCTTTTTTATGAATCCAATTGCCATTAGGGGTTAGCCATTTAAACATCGTTAATTTAATATTACTACCATCTTTAAACGGAACAGCTTGTTGCACAGTTCCTTTACCAAATGTTTTTTCACCAACTAAATTATACCCTTCTCCTTCTTTTAACGCACCAGCTAAAATTTCCGAAGCAGAAGCACTTCCACTATCAATTAATACCGAAATTGGATACGACTTTCTCTCTTTTAATGAAGTATAGAATTTCTTTTTCTCACCATTGCGTTGTTCTACTTGCAACATTGGCTTTTTATCTGTCATGATTAATCCTAAAATATCTTCAACACTATTTAAATAGCCACCTGGATTACCACGTACATCGATTATCAATCCTTTAATATCTTTCTTTTCAAGCTCTTTTAATTGATCTTTAAACTCCTTCGCTGTGTTTTCAGAGAACGAAGTAATTTGCATATACCCAATGTTTTTGTCCATTTCCTTCTTCACGGAACTAAATACAGTAAAAATCGGAATCTTATCGCGCTTAATTTCAAATTCGATTGGATCAGTGACTCCTGCACGCTTAATTTCAATTGCAACCGTCGTTCCTTTTTTACCACGAATCTTTAACACAGCCTCTTCACGCGATAAACCTTTTACACTCTTTCCATCTACCGATAAAATTTCATCATTCGGTTTCATACCTGCCTTCTCTGCCGGTGACCCTTTAATTGGAGAAACAATAATCAATTTGTCATCTGTTTTGTTCACTTCTGCTCCAATTCCTTCTAGTTCGGGATCAAGAGCTTCATTAAACTGTTTTGCTGTCTTTTTGTCCATATACGTGGAATAAGGATCTTTCAGAGTAGATAACATTCCTTGTATCGCACCCTCCACAAGCTTGTCATCCTTCACGTCTTCCACATAACGCGAATGAATCAATGCGTACGCTTCACTCATTTTTGTTAAATTCTCTTGTGTAGTGCCAGCACGATCGTTTGTTATTGTTTGCGCAACATATGACGGGTTAATACCAAACAGATACATACCCGCAAACATTCCACCAGCACCGATTAAAAATGTAACAATCATTCCAATAATCGCGACTCTACGTTTCAATGCGGAATTCCCCTTTCCAAAACACACAGGTGGTGTAGCAAAAGGCATCACACATTGTGTGATGCCTTTACCTATTTCTACTATATGATAAGCTTGTACGAATTATGTTTGCAACTTTTTATACTTTTAAGAAGCGACGAATTGACATGACACTTCCCCACATACCGATTAAAGCACCAATTAATACTAACAAACCTGCTAATTGGAATACGAATGGGTTATATGGTAATAGTTCAAAAATTGTTCCGCCTAGTTTCTCATTAAACATACCTTGTAAAGAGTTGTAAGAAGATAAAATTACGATAATCGGGATGATAGAACCCAAAATACCTAAGAATAAACCTTCTAACAAGAACGGCCAACGAATAAACCAGTTTGTAGCACCTACAAGTTTCATAATTTCAATTTCCGTGCTTCGTGCATAAATTGTAATTTTAATGGTGTTAGAGATTAAGAACATAGCTGTGAATAAAAGACCAGCGATTAGCACGATTCCGATGTTACGGCCTGTTTTTACAGTATCAAATAATTTTTCAACTTGTCCTTTTCCGTACTGAACATTACTTACAAACTGCATTTTTTCAATCTTCTTCGCGATTGTCGCTGTATCTGTTGGTTCTTTTGCTTTTACAACAAATACATTTTTAAGTGGATTATCTTGTTCAAATAACTCAAATGTTTTTCCACTATCACCTAAGCTTTTAATTAAACGTTTTAACTCTTCTTCTTTAGAAGAATATTTAATAGAGTCTACTTTTGCAATCTTACTCATATCATCTTCTAATTTCTTTTGATCAGCATCTTTTGCTGCTGGATCAATGTGTACACGAATTTCTACATCTTGCTCTACTTTCGTTGCAAAATGGTTCATATTCATAATCGCTGTTAAAAAGACACCTACAAGTAATAATGTAACTGTTACTGCACTTACAGAAGCAAACGTCATCCATCCGTTACGGGATAGATTTTTTACACCTTCTCGTAAATGTCGACTAAGGGTTTTAGCCTTCATATCCGTATCCTCCCTCAATCTCATCTCGAACAATTTTTCCATCTTCAATCGCAATTACGCGATGGCGAATTGTATTTACGATATCTGCATTATGCGTTGCCATGATAATTGTTGTACCACGCTCATTAATGCGTTTAAAAATATTCATAATATCAAGCGCTGTATCAATATCTAAGTTACCTGTTGGTTCATCGGCAATTACAACCTTTGGTCTATTTACAATCGCTCTTGCAATTGCCACACGTTGCTGTTCCCCACCAGAGAGCTCACTTGGAAGTGCACTTGCGCGATCCTCAAGACCTACAAGACTTAATACTTCTGTTACTCGCTCACGGATTGCATCAGGTTCTTCTTCAATTACTTCTAAGGCAAACGCAACATTCTCATATACCGTTAATTTAGGTAGTAATTTAAAGTCTTGGAAGATGACACCTAATTGGCGGCGGAAATATGGAACATCTCTTTCTGCTAAACTTTCAATTACAAGACCATTTACATTAATAGATCCTGTTGATGGTTTCTCTTCACGATACATCATTTTAATAAACGTTGATTTCCCGGCTCCACTCGGCCCAACTACATATACGAATTCACCCTGCTTAATAGTAACCGTAATCCCAGAAATGGCTTTCATACCATTCGGATACTCCTTATAAACATTCGTCATTTTTATCATTATTTATCACCCAATACTTAATGATTTTTTTCGAAACACTTTTTTTATCTATTTAAAACTTAGAGTAATAGCTCTTACTCCCCAATTCTTATTGCATCAAAACCTATACAAAATAACAGTGATAAAGCTTTATTCCTTATCACTATCGTTACCTTATGTATGTCTTTCATCAAAATTCTACAAATTACATTGTAACATCAATCGGTTTCCAATTCAGATACATTTTTGTTACAGTTATGTTACAGGATAAAAGAATTCCACTGCCTTCAAATACGCAACAAAAAATCCGAGCAAACTCTCGTTTCATACATAAAAAATTAATCTGATGAAAGTTTAAGTCTGCTCGGTTTCTCAATTGTATCCTCAGTAACTCACTTCTTATTTATGCTCTGCCAACCATTCCGCTACTTTTTTTGCATCTTCACCTTGAATCAATCCTGGCGACATTGATCCGCGGCCCTTTTTAATAATATCTTCAATATCAGCGGCATCATATTTATCGCCTACTTTTCTTAAGTCAGGTCCAGTTGCTCCAGATAAATCCTTCGCATGACAACCTGCACAACTCTTTTGGAAAATTTGTTCTGCAGTATCAGTGCTTGCAGATTGATTAGAAGATTTCTCTTCCTCCTTCTTTCCGCATGCCCCTAGGGCAAAAACTAATGATGTTCCTAAGACAACAGCCAACAGTTTCTTTTTCAACTCTATCGCTCCCATTGTTCATATTCATTTCGCAATCGATGTAGCTATACCTTTCATATGCTCTCACTTGTCATTATAATCATTATCCTAATGAAGAAAAACTAACCTGCATAGAATAATTTTAACAATTCCTCTAGAAAGACTATAGATATAGCACTTCTGCCAATTGTTTCAATTCTGTGAACATCTCTACACCTTTATAAAGAAGTTTTTTCAGAAAAAAACAACCGAAAATCTTGAATGTATTTTCTTCATTTATATCCTAATTCTTATATTTTCCGCTTTTTACAAAACAATATGTAACCTTGTATGCTAAAAGCAACTCCAGCAAAAAGAAGTTGCTACTCAACTTCTCCTCCTTTTTCCTACCTATACAGATAAAGCCTCTTTTTATCCCCTGTTTTTTCTCCGATATGGGGTATCCAAAAAAGCAGCGAAACTTGAGTTTTTGGAGCCCTTTTTTAATTTTTGATCAAAGATTAATCCACAGTTTATACATGCCACCTCTTCTCATCAACAATTGAAAAGTTCACATCAGAAAAAACAGCGAAAGAACACATTTTTCGCACGAAATCGGAGTTTTTATGCAAGCCACTGCTTATTATAAAAAATAGTAGCTCAGACCATAGTTGTGATCTGCGCTACTATTATTAGCATGTTTGTTAGGAAATGCGAGAACGTAAATATGCATCAATAAATGGATCAATTTCTCCATCCATAACCGCTTGTACGTTACCAATCTCTGTATTTGTACGATGATCTTTAACAAGAGAATATGGGTGAAATACGTAAGAACGAATTTGGCTACCCCAGCCAATTTCTTTTTGTTCCCCACGGATTTCATCTAATTCCGCTTGTTGTTCTTCTAATTTCTTTTGGTACAATTTCGCTTTTAACATTTTCATCGCATGTTCACGGTTTTTAATTTGTGAACGTTCCGATTGACAAGTTACAATCGTGTTTGTTGGTATATGTGTAATACGAACTGCCGAATCTGTCGTATTAACGTGCTGTCCACCAGCACCACTTGCACGGTACGTATCAACTTTTAAATCTTCTGTACGCACTTCAATTTCAACTTCATCATTAAATTCAGGTACAACTTCACAAGATACAAATGATGTATGGCGACGACCTGAAGAATCAAATGGTGAAATACGAACAAGGCGATGTACACCTTTTTCAGCTTTTAAATAACCGTACGCATTATGACCTTTAATTAACAGTGTCACACTCTTAATACCAGCTTCATCACCTGGTAAGTAATCCACTGTTTCCACTTTAAATCCGCGCTTCTCAGCCCATCTTGTATACATGCGCAATAACATAGAACCCCAGTCTTGTGACTCTGTTCCACCTGCACCTGGGTGCAATTCTAAAATGGCATTATTTTTATCATAAGGATCACTTAATAATAATTGCAATTCGTATTCATTCATTTCTTGTATTAAAGATTTCACTTCAGATTCCAATTCCTCATGTAAATCTTTATCATATTCTTCTTTTAACAGTTCATGTGTTACTTCTAAATTTTCAAATGTTTCATCTAGCTGACGGAACTTCCCAACCATGTCTTTTAATGCATTCGCTTCATTAATAACAGTTTGGGCACCTTGTTGGTCATCCCAAAAGCCTGCTCCCATCATCGTTTCTTCTAATTCTGCAATGCGCTTTTCTTTTGCAGGAAGGTCAAAGAGACCCCCTAAAAGCCGCTAATCTCTTAGCCATTTTCTCTAATTCCTGTCTAATTTCAACTAATTCCATTTCCTTCACCTCTATGCAATTACTGTTACGTTTGTATAAAAAACAAGGGAAACTCTCCCCGCCTTTTACAGAGAGAGTTTTGCTCTTTTTATTATATGGATATTCCTAAAAACTTTCCATTTTCTTTGCAGAAATGATTGCTTCAGAATACAAGTTACTTTTCTTTGATGCAGCTCTGTTGGTCATTTCACTTCTTTATTACGATCCCTCTTGTTCTGAACGAGCCGCCTCCGCTTTTTTTGATCCAGCTCCGGCCGCTAGAATGCTCGGTGGCTTCACTCCTTCCTCCGAGGCAAAGTGCGCCTCTTTGTCAGGAGTTCCATCCCCCTCCCATTCTGAACGAGCCGCCTCCGCTTTTCTTGATCCAGCTCCGGCCGCTAGAATGCTCGGTGGCTTCACTCCTTCCTCCGAGGCAAAGTGCGCCTCTTTGTCAGGAGTTCCATCCCCCTCCCATTCTGAACGAGCCGCCT